>CAYGFI010000064.1:0-23970 GCA_964349045.1 uncultured Chitinophaga sp. | reverse complement strand
TCCACAATAATCAAGGTCAAATACTTCTGCTACTTTTAATGCAGTTTCTTTTGCCTGGTCACTTGCACTTCCACTTTTTTTCTTTTTTAAAGCTAACTTAAATATTTAAACACAAAATCCAATTGAAAACATTATTTTAGCGCCCGGTAAATCAAATCATAATTTTAGTTTTGCAGCCTTCATAATATAATAAGTAACCATAATCATACCAATAAATTAAATTTCCATGAAAAAGATTTTCATCCTGCTAATGTTACTTTTTGCCGGTTTAACCGGGTTTGCACAAAAAAACAAGAAAAACTCTACCCCTCCTCCTCCCCCGCCTGTATTTTCTTTGCAGACAGCAGAAGACAGTCTGGCATATGCGGTTGGCGTTCTGAATTTTCAATCCCTGAACGAGGAGCTGATTAAAAGATTCAAATTGAATATTCAATTAGACATTTTAACAAGAGGAATGATTGATCTCAGTAAAGACACTTCACTTCTCAATCCCCAGCAGGCAAATGAATTCCTGGGAAAGTACATGATGGAAATAGAAGCACAATTAGCTGAGGTGGAAAAAGGAGCAGGAAAGATATTCCTGGATGAAAACGTTGTCCGGCCCGGCATCATTAAAACTGCAAGTGGTTTGCAATATGAAATAGTTGAAATGGGAACCGGGGCAAAACCTGTCGCCACCGACCGGGTAAAAGTTCATTATACCGGTACTTTAATCGACGGAACCGTTTTTGATTCTTCTGTTGAAAGAGGCGAGCCAATAGTATTCGCTTTAAACCAGGTAATTCCGGGATGGACCGAAGGTATTCAACTTATGCCTGTTGGTTCAAAGTTCCGGTTCTATATCCCATCTGAACTTGGTTATGGGTCGCGTTCAGCAGGAGCGCTTATCAAACCCAACTCTGTATTGATTTTCGATGTTGAATTGATTGGAATTGAACTTCAGTAGTATCTCAAAACTATATGCATCAGTACTTTGGAGAAATCGCCGCGTTATGTACGGCTATTTTCTGGACAGTTACTGCGCTGGCATTTGAAAGTGCAAGTCTGAAAATTGGATCATTATCACTAAATATAATCAGGTTAGGTATTGGTTTTATTTTCCTGAGTATTTTTAATCTTTTTTACAGGGGAATAATTCTTCCTTTTGATGCATCTCCGGAAAACTGGTTCTGGCTCGTCATTTCAGGTCTTGTTGGATTTCTGTTCGGAGATCTGTTCCTGTTTAAATCCTACACCATAATAGGTTCGCGTTTTGCAATGCTTATCATGACCCTGGTTCCACCCATTACAGCCCTCGCGGGATGGATTATTTTAGGTGAAAAACTCAGCGGTATGAATTACCTGGGTATGAGTCTTACCATTCTGGGTATCTCACTTGCCATATTTAACCGATCGATTGGTAAAACCGGCTTCACTCTTAAGTTTTCCTATAAAGGACTTCTTTTTGCTTTTTTTGGAGCGGTAGGCCAGGCGCTTGGACTGGTCCTGAGTAAATTCGGAATGAAAGATTACGATCCTTTTGCAGCCACCCAGATCCGTATCATTGCAGGCTTTTTTGGGTTCGCTGTTCTTATTACAATCATCCGCAGATGGCGGAATGTTCTGGATGGATTTAGTCACAGGAAAGGCATGATCAGCGCCGGTATTGGTTCCTTTTTCGGGCCTTTTCTCGGAGTTTCATTCTCCCTGCTGGCCGTGAAACATACTCAGACAGGGATTGCATCAACCATTATGGCTATTGTACCAGTTTTAATAATTCCACCGGCCATATTCCTTTTCAAACAAAAAGTTACAGTACTTGAAATCATTGGGGCGCTGATCTCTGTTGCCGGGGTTACACTTTTCTTTATTAATTAAATAATTCGTCATTTATCTGAGCTTATCCGGGCGTACCCTTCGGCAGACTCAGGATACGTTCCTTAATCCCTAAAAAAAAAATTAAACCATCAATTTATTTTATTTTTATAATCAGTATCTTTCACTCTGTAAACTTAAGAATCCTAATATACACAAAATCGAAACTAAAAATTTTCAGATGCGAAACTTTAATTCTTTCCTGATTTGCTCTGCGCTGCTTTTTGCCGCTTCCTGCAATTCCCCCGAAAAAAAAATAAGTCCTGAAGAAGTTCTTATTCAAAAAATTGACTCGCTTAACAAAGCGGGATTTGAAATAACCGATTATCACTCCCATCTTAAAGGTGGATTAACCATGGAGCAGTTACTGGAACATTCTGCAAAAACCGGAATTTCATATGGAGTTGCGGTTAACGGCGGGCTCGGGTTCCCGGTTCACAATGATTCTGCATTGAGCGCCTATTACCATTCGGTTAAAAACTATCCGGTTTTTCATGGACTACAGGGAGAAGGCAGAGAATGGATGACCTTATTTTCCCCGGATTCAATTAATCTTTTCGATTATAAATTTACTGATGCAATGACATTTACTGATGCTTCAGGTAACCGCAACCGGCTCTGGATCAAGGAGGAAACCTGGGTATCCGACTCTCAGGTATTCATGGATTACCTCGTTTTACAGATAGAAACCATACTCGCAAAGGAAAAAGTGGATATCTATGTGAATCCCACCTTTTTACCGGATGCTTTAAAATTACAATATGATGAATTATGGACTGAAGAAAGAATGAAAAAAGTGGTGACTGCATTGAAGGAAAATAAAGTTGCAATGGAGATTAACAGCCGGTTGAAAATTCCTTCGCCGGCATTCATAAAAATGGCTAAAGAGGCGGGGGTAAAATTCACAATGGGAACAAACAATACCGATGCGGAATTGGGATATCTTGAATACGGACTGGCAATGATCAACGAATGCAAATTAAAACCTGAAGATTTCTGGAAGTGTAAAAATTGATTTTTTAGTGAACAAATGAAATGCTGGAATGTTTAACAGGAAAAGTATTTCGTTAAACTTATAAATAAACGGATTAACGTGAAAAAACATCATAAAATTTCAAGTTTTTCCTTCGGTATTGTGATTTTTTTTCTTGCGCTTTCAACTGGTTACCTCACAGCTCAGGATAATACAAAAAGCGCTATTAACTGGATGAAAATTGAAGATGCTGTAAACAAAAGCGCCACCGGGCCGAGGAAACTTTTTGTTTATATTTATTCTGATAATTGTGGTTGGTGCAGACGCATGAATGATGTGAGTTTCTCGGATTCTGTTATTTCCAATTACATTAATGATCATTTTTACCCTGTAAAGCTTAATTCATCACTTTCTGAAGATGTCACACTGGGTTCCCGAATCTACAAGCTTGTACCGGCTGATCCCGCTAAAAATAATCCATCCTACCACGAATTGGTAATTACCCTACTCAACGGACGAATGGCCTACCCGGCCATTGCATTTATCAGTGAAAAAATGGAGTACATGGGGGTGGAATTTGGTTTTAAAAATCCACCCTTACTTGAGGCCTGGTTGCATTTTATTGCAGGAAATGAGTTTCTTACAACTCCTGATTTCTCTACCTTTCAGAGTACTTTCAAAGGGAAACTGTAATTATTTTTCATTCACAGGAAGCGGGAGTATGCTCCCGGCCTGAAAAACAGAGATCCTGCCATCATATAGAAGTTTGCCTGATTCAGATATCCGGATAATACATGTAGCAGGGACCCGGTAAAAAAGTGTGTTTTTTGAATTTTCTACAATATCTTTCGGGATGCCTATCGGAAATCCTTGTATGGGACTTAAATCCATTGTAACAGGCTGTCCTTCTGGTAATTCGTCAGGAATAATTCCTTTTCCTTCAGAAAACTTCATTAACACAACTTTTTCACTGCTTCCCGTTGGAACAATGAAGAAACTGCGACTATACTTTTCGGTGTAAATTTTTCCAATAAATAATGCAAGGTATTCTTTTTCTATTTTGTTCAATTCCTCAATAGATATTTCCAGGGCTCTCCCTTCGGGAAATACACTATATTCACCTGTCATTAATTTCAGCCGTCTTTTTCTTATTTTAATAATAAGGTTTGCCGCCTCTTCCGCTTTCTGTTCAAGTGTTTTAGCCTCCTTTTGTTTCCTTAGAATGGGTATTTTAACAAAAGAACTATCTCGGATAACCGTTTTAAAAAGAGTGTCGCTAATCTCTATCTGGTTCCTTTTCATACTATAATCCACAACAGGTGGCAATCCAGTCTGTAAAGTTACCGGTAAAATGACTTTTGCAAATACAACTCCCATAGGATCAATAACCAATCCCTCTGAAATCATTTTAAAATAGGCATCGTTTTGGAACTCGCCATTTATAATATTTACGCTGTAGTATTGTTTAGGATCCGGTTCGCTGGATGCAGATACATTAACTTTTGTAACCTCCCATAGAGTTTTCTCCGAACTGATAAATTGTGACATTCCGAGGTATTTCTCTGTGAACTTTCGGTAAGGTCCGGGTAAGTATGTGGATTTTTCAAATTCCATACTGACCTCGATAACTGTTTGAGGAAGGCTGTAAACAAACCTCCCTGAATATTCCTCAGGTTCTTCTCCCACCGGTGTAACAACAAATTGATTCACACTCGCGCACGAGCTTACCAATAGAATTATTATCGCTGATATTAAAATCTTTCCCATTTCTGTATTATTTGAAAATTAAAATAAAATTTCTAAATACTTGTAAATTAGTTAATTAACACGGGTTGAATCTTATTACATATCATTACAAAAATAAATAATGTCAGTTATTATCCATCACCTTTAACAAAACGGAAGGCTGCTCCCAGATTTTCAATAACATCTCCCGCAATTAATGCCTCCATACTGGACGATTCCAGGGCAATATCCCCCGCCAGCCCATGAATAAAAACGGCTATCAGTGAAGCATGAAGGGTGCTGTATCCTTGCGCGATCAAAGAAACAAGCAATCCGGTAAGTACATCACCTGTTCCACCTGTAGCCATTCCAGCATTTCCAGAGGTATTGATGTAGGAATTCCCTTCAGGTGAGGTAACAATTGTATGGGCGCCTTTCAGAATTACAACCACTTTGTAATGTCTTGCAAATTCGATTTGTTTAAGATGCCGGCTGTACATATCTGCTGAAGGACCGGCAAGCCGATCGAATTCTTTAGGATGAGGGGTAATTACTGAACCTGCCGGTAAATTTTCCATCCAATCTAAATGTTCGGATAAAATTGTGAGTGCATCGGCATCCAGAACCAGTGGTACCTTTGCGTTTACAAGCAGGTTATGAAGGGCCACGGCGGTTGATGCAGAATATCCAATTGCCGGTCCGCATGCTATTGCCTGGTAAGGTTTTATATCCGGAATACTGCTAAAAAATTCATCTGAATTCCCCAGTTCTATCAATGCCTCCGGAACGCTGGTCTGGATGATATCATATCCGTTCCCTGGAATGCATAAGGTTGTTAGTCCGGCGCCTCCCCGAAGACATGCTTTTGCACTCAGCACTGCAGCTCCCATCATTCCATACCTTCCGGCAATGATGAGTGCGTGACCATAACTGCCTTTATGACTGAATTTTTTCCGGGGGATCAGCAACCCGCGAATTAAATCAGCCTCCAGGGTAAAATAACGGGATTCGGTCTTTTCTATAGTTTCTTTATGCAAACCGATCGGCATCACATCCCACGAACCGGTATATTTTTCATTTTCACTCATGAAAAATGAAAGGAATGGAAATTCAAAACTAACCGTATAAGAAGCTCTTATAATATTTTCGTGGATGTTGTTGCGATTATCCTCACCAAATAATCCGGAAGGAATATCTATGGAAACAATTTTGCCGGAGTTTTCATTCAAATACCGAATAAGTTCCCCTGCCCTGCCATCCACCGGGCGATTGAGACCCGATCCAAAGATACCATCGATAACAATTTCAGACTTGTTTAAAACCGGAAAGTTTTTAAAAGTATCCGAATCAATGATAACCGGAATTGTATAAGACTTAAGTTTTTCAAGATTAGAAGCGCAATCTGCAGACATTTGTGAAGCCGTAAAAAGTAAAAATACTTTTACCCTGTAATTTCTTTCAATTAACATTCGGGAAATAGCTAGGGCATCTCCACCGTTGTTTCCGGTACCTGCAATTACCACTACAGGAATGGATGGTTCAAAATGTCCCGTAAACCATTGGATAAATTTCAAAGAAGCCCGTTCCATCAAAGTAATGGATGATACCGGCTCTCTTTTGATGGTAAGCTTGTCGATTTCTTTAATTTGAGATGAGTTAAATAATTTCATCCGGACCATGTTTCGGCTCAAAGTTAAGGAAAATCGGGAGGAATGAAAAAAAAGTGTCTGAAGGAGGGAGATAGGGAGATAGGGAGATAGGGAGATAGGGAGTAAGGAGTATGGAGTAAGGAGTAAGGAGCGCTTAAAGTCAGGACAACCTGGTTTTTTTAAGACTTTAAGGGGAGAACAATTCCCGATACCCTATTCCATGCTAACTATTTCTTTCGTATTTAAATCAAAAAATCATATTAAACATCTCTACCTGCCTGTAATCAATTAAAAAAGATTTCTATATTTGGTACGAAAATTTTAAAAAACTCACTAACAGATAAAATTATGTTTAAAGGACATCCCAAAGGTTTATTTGTTGCATTCTTCGCTAATATGGGAGAGCGTTTCGGTTATTATACCATGCTGGCAATTTTCATTTTATATCTGCAGGCAAAATTCGACTGGTCTGCAACCCAGGCAGGTCAGGTTTATGGAGCCTTTCTCTTTGGAATCTATTTTCTCCCTCTTTTAGGGGGCTACATTGCAGATAATCTTTTAGGATACGGCAAAACTATAGCGCTGGGTACGGTAATTATGTTTTTGGGTTATGCCTTGCTCGCGATGCCGGGTACCGGAGAGTATTTTATTTATATGGCGCTTGCTGTAATTTCTTTAGGTACAGGTTTATTTAAAGGAAATCTCCAGGCTCTTGTCGGAAATATGTATGATGATCCGAAATACAGTGGTTACAGGGATTCAGCCTTTAATATTTTTTACATGGGTATTAATATCGGCGCCTTCTTCGCACCCAATGCTGCTAAGACTATCAGAGGCTGGATACTTCACAGGGAAGGTCTGACTTACGATAAATCTGCTGCTGATATGGCTCACAAATACCTGCAAGGGTCTTTTGATAAAGTAACTGAATTTGAATCACTGGCCAGAACCCAAATGGGTGATGCCTTCACTAATCTCACGGATTTCAGTCATAAATATATCGATGGCCTCAGTCAGGCCTATAATGCAGGATTCGCCATAGCTGCTGTCAGCATGATTCTCAGCCTGGCCATTTTCCTGGGCTTCCGGAAGTATTATAAAGAAGCCGATAAAACCCATAAGCAACAGAAAAAGGCAAATGTTGCCGGACTGGTAGAGTTAAGTTCTAAACAGATCAAGGACAGGTTGTTAGCGATGGGATTGGTATTTCTGGTCGTAATTTTCTTCTGGATGGCTTTCCATCAAAATGGATTCACCCTGACCATTTTTGCAAGGGATTATACCGTGGCATCTGTAAATAAGGGTACAGCGATTATTTTTAATCTTTCATCACTACTTCCAATTTTGGGAATTATCATTGGTTTTGTGCTGCTTCTGGGACGACAAAATAAGCTGAATTTAAAGCTTACAGGAGCGGGAATAATACTTGCCGGATCAGTGATTGCATATTTTGTGATAAACCGTTACCAATCAGATGGTAATCCCATCTCACCCGAAATATTTCAACAGTTTAACCCTATTTTCATTGTTTTCCTTACTCCTGTTATCGTGGGATACTTTGCATGGCTGCGCAAAAACGGGAAGGAACCTTCAAGTCCAAAAAAAATCGGTATTGGGATGCTTCTTACTGCCCTTGGCTTTGGAATCATGGTGCTTGCATCAATGGGGCTAAAGAGTCCGGCTGACATGCAAGGCAGCGTTTCTGATACTCTTGTTTCACCTTACTGGTTGATAGGAACCTACCTTACGCTTACCGTGGCTGAACTTTTTCTTAGTCCGATCGGAATATCCTTTATTTCCCGTGTAGCGCCTCCGCAATACAAAGGACTTGCCCAGGGCGGCTGGTTTGGAGCAACCGCCATTGGGAACCTTGCAGCGGGTCTCATTGGACCCTTCTGGGATAAATGGGAATTATGGCAGTTCTTTACTCTGCTGGTTGTTCTGTGTTTACTTTCAGCTGTTTTTATTTTTTCAATATTAAAAATATTGGAAAGAGCAGCTAACTCATAATTACAGGTTAATTACTAAAATAATCCCAGACACTCTAAGCATTCCAGACATTAGGCGCTTTAAACTTTTTTTATAAACATTTTCTAAAATTGATTTCAATACATGTAACATAATTTATTTCTTTCACGTAAAAGTTTGCCAAATAACTATTTTTTTTCTTGCCGTTTAATCAGGAATCAATTACATTTAAATGCTTAATTCCGGTAATGAAATAATGCGTTTTTCCATACATATTCATATTCTGCTTTTTCTGCTTTTAGCGGGAGTTACAGTTTATTCCCAAAATCGGGATGCAAATCCCGACAGCCTTAAAAAATATCGCGGTATCGATAGTCTTAACAGAATAATTTCCAATCGTTCTGAAGAACAACTGGCTTCTGTTTATCTTGATTTAATGCTGCAGTATGTTGCATTAAAGGATCTTGATAATTCCATTTTAAGTGCTGAGAAAGCGCTGGAAATTGCTGTTAAATACGATCAAAAAACTGAACAGGCAAAAGCATATTCCTTTCTTGGGAAATTATATAACAGCCGTGATAAACAAAAAGCCCTTCAGTTTTATACCCTTACCGTTGAAGTTTATCGGCAGCTTAAGGATACAACAAATATAATTTCTTCATCGTTGGCTGTTAGTGATTACCTTTCGTCAGTAAATCCATCGCGAGCAATTCAATTTGCTGAAGAAGCACTGGCTCTGGCGATAAGTACCAATAATAAAAATTTCATTGGAAAAGCTAACATGACCATAGGGGCAGCGTATTATGCCCAAAGTAACTATGTTAGCGCACTTAAGGCATGTGAAAAAGCCGTTGAAGTATTTCGGGAAACAGGTAATAAGGCAGATCTTGGTGTTGTTTTAAATACAATAGGTGTAATCTATAAAAACTGGGGTGATTATCAGAAAGCTATCGATTATTATCAGCAGAACCTGAACCTTCAGGAAAGTATCGGAGACACCATTCAAATGGGAAGGGCATATGCTAATATCGGAAATATCTATTTTTACGTTGGGATTGATCTCGATAAGGCCTTGTATAACTATGATAAAAGTATCAGGTTTTTTGAGAGTAAAAAACAATTTTTGCTTGTTGCCCAGCAACTAAATAGCATGGGACTGGTTTACAAAGAACAAAAAGATTATGGGGAGGCTCTTGTTTATTTTAAAAGAGCCCTGAAAGAATTCAAAAGTCAGAATTATAAACCGGGGATTGCAAGCGCACAGGTTAATATCGGAAATGTTTACTTAGAGGGAGATAATTTTAGCGATGCCTTACTTTATTGCAAAGAAGCATTGCGAATTAACCAGGAAACCGGTAATAATAAAGAGGTAGGTTCTAATTACAGAGATCTCGGTAGAATATATTTTAAATGGGGAAAATACGGAGAATCTCTCCAGTATTTTAACCAGGCTCTGAAAATCAATAAAGAACTCGGACATAAGAAAGAAGTTTATGAATTGTACAAGAATATAGCGGAAGTATACGAGAAACAAGGGCTTTATAAAACAGCGCTGGATAATTTCAAGAACTATAATGCTTTAAAAGATAGTACAATTTCAGAGGGCTACCTGAAACAAATATCTGAACTTGAAACTAAATATGAGACGGACCGGAAAGACAAAGAATTAATAATTCAAAAAGCCGAACTCAAAGAAAAAATAAATGAAGCCGCACTAAACAAAGCTGAGCTTGAAAAGAAAGATGCTGAAAACAAACGACAGCGCCTGCTTATTTATAGTTTTATCCTGGGACTTATTATTGTATTTGTTTTCTCTATAATCCTGTACAAACAGTTCCGTGAGAAGAAAAAGGCAAATATTCTGCTGGAAGAACAGAATATCGAAATCAAGCACCAGCGCGATATGATTTACCTGCAGAAACAGGAAATCACTGATAGTATTCATTATGCCAAAAGAATTCAAACTGCTATACTTCCTCCCGACCGTATCCTGGAAAAAAATCTGGCTGAACACTTTATTCTGTATCGCCCGCGTGATATCGTAAGTGGAGATTATTACTGGATGACAGAGACCGGTAACAAAACTATTGTATTAGCTGCCGACTGTACGGGTCATGGTGTCCCGGGAGCATTTATGAGTATGCTGGGCGTTTCGTTTTTAAACGAAATTGTTAATAAACAAGGGATTACAAAACCCAATTTAATCCTTAATGAACTACGCCGTAATATTGTGGATGCACTGCACCAGACAGGTAAAGAAGGAGAGGCCCAGGATGGCATGGATGTAGCCGTCGTGTGTATTGATCATAAAACAATGAAAGCAGAATTTGCAGGAGCATATAATCCCTTATATCTGATCCGGAATAGCGAACTTACAGAATATGAGGCCGACCGGATGCCCATAGGCATACACATAAAAGGCGGGACAGAATTTACCAATAACCAACTGGATGTTCAGAAAGGTGACACAATGTATATTTTCTCTGATGGCTATGTAGATCAGTTTGGAGGTGAGAAGAGTAAAAAATTTATGGCTAAAAGATTAAAAGAACTGTTAATTGAAATCTTTACTGAACCCCTTGAGAAACAAGCAAAAATTCTAAATTCCACGATTGAAAAATGGAAGGGAAATATTGAGCAAATAGACGATATATTAGTGATTGGCTTAAAAATTTAATTTTTTTTATCCTCATTTTTATTATAATATTGTACAGTATAAGTAGTTTTTAAAGGACTTAAAAACCAGCTGCCATGAAAAACGAAAGAAGATTTTCCGGAAAGAATGTAAAAACTACTGAGAGTGTATCTCAACTCATCAGGTTTTGCAGGTATTTTTTAATTGTTATCAGCTTACTGTTTATTGTAAGCAAATCCTTAAATGCCCAATGCGGTTATAACAACACTTTTGAAGCAACATGGACGGCTCCGGTTGTTATTGGCGATTCTGTATACACATCCTGCATTTACGGGGGTAAGTATATAAGAGTCACAGGCATGGTAGCCGGTGAAACCTACAGAATATCTAATTGCGGAAATGAAAATTTCGATTCCCAGATTACAATATATCCGGCCGGTGGGGGACCATACATTGCATATAGTGAAGATGTTTGCGGTTACCAGGCATCGATTGATTTTACACCTGACATGAGCGGAGATTTTGATATACTGGTTAACGAATATCCCTGTATCTCTAATTCTACCTGTATGTACCTGGTTGTGAAAAAAATGCCGTGTCCTGATTTGACCGCATATTTAGATATTTATCCATATACTGTTTGCCCGAATACCGGGATTTATATGAATGCGAATGGAACTGCCACCTCATATAATTGGGACTTTGGCGATGGCAGTCCATTCTCAAATACTCAGGACAATTATCATACATACACTGCTGTTGGAAGTTATACTGTGTCAGTTTATATGACTAACTCCTGTGGCAATGATACCTCTTTATCTCAAACAATTGAGGTTGTTGATAATATTCCTGTAACCGATGTGAATTCTTATGTTTCACCAAATAATGTATGTCCGAATACAAACGTGTATTTCGAAGCCTGGGGTTATGACAGTGATCTTACCTATTTATGGGACTTCGGAGATGGCAGTCCTTTCTCAACTGATTCCTATTCTTACCATGCTTATGCAACTTTAGGGAGTAAAACCGCCTCAGTAACAATTACCAACTCCTGTGGTAGTGATACCACTTTATATCAAACGGTTGAGGTGGTAAATAATATTCCTGTAACCAATGTATTTTCTAATATTTCACCAAATCCTGTTTGCCCGAATTCTGAAGTTTATTTCCAGGCATGGGGATGGGATGAAGAGCAAACTTATTTATGGGACTTCGGAGATAGCAGCCCTTTCTCAACTGATGCCAATTCTAACCATACTTATACAACTACAGGGAGTAAAATTGCCTTAGTAACAATTACCAATTTCTGTGGTAGTGATACCACTTTATCTCAAACGGTTGAGGTTGTTAATAATATTCCTGTTACCGATGTATATTCTCAAGTCTCACAACTTAATGTTTGTCCAAATACCTGGGTAAATTTCCAGGCCTGGGGCTATGGAAGTGATCTTACCTACTTATGGGACTTCGGAGATGGCAGTCTTACCTCTACAAATTCCTATTCTTCCCATGAATACGCTGCCATAGGGATATATCCTGTCACAGTGAAAATTACGAACTCCTGCGGTAAAGACACAACATTGAGTCATACTGTTACTGTTGAGAACTATTTGTATCCGGTAACGAATGTGTATTTTGAAATATCACCAAATCCTGTTTGTCCCGGCGCTGAAGTTTCTTTTAACGCGTGGGGATATGGCTCGGATTATACTTATTTGTGGAATTTTGGAGATGGAAGCCCAACCTCAACCTCCTCTTATAATTATCATACCTATGCAACAGTTGGGAACTATCCTGCATCGGTAATAATTACCAACTCATGTGGAAATGATACAACTTTAGAGCAAACGGTTATTGTGGGAAATACTATCCCTGTAACTAATGTTGGTTTTGAGGTATATCCGAATACGGTCTGCCCGAATTCCAATGTTCATTTTCAGCCATGGGGAGATGGCATCTCATATTTATGGAACTTTGGCGATGGCAGCCCTGCTTCAACCGGATACTATGCAGATCATTCTTATGCAGCTGCAGGACCTTATCAGGCTTCACTAACAATAACCAACAGTTGTGGCAATGATACCATTGTATATAGAGACGTTTTTGTAACCAATAATATGCCTGTTTCATATGCGCAAATCAATGTATATCCAAATCCTGTCTGTCCAAATTCTCAGGTTCATTTCGAGGCATGGGGAGATGGAGTTTCTTATTTATGGGACTTCGGAGATGGCAGTCCTTTCTCACCTGTTGCTTATTCTAATCATTCATATGCAGCTATAGGGAGTAAAACTGCCTCTGTTACAATTACGAATGCCTGTGGAAATGATACTACTTTATATCATTCCATTCAGGTATCAAATAATTTATTTGTAACTTATGCAGAATCAGAAGTTTATCCAAATCCTGTCTGTCCGAATTCTGAAGTTTATTTCAATGCATGGGGAGATGGAGATTCTTATTTATGGGATTTTGGAGATGGAAGCCCGGCCTCAACAAATTCCAATACGGTTCATACCTATCTGATTGCCTCTATTTATAATGCTCAAGTCACAATTACAAATGCTTGTGGTAATGATACTATATTGTACCAAACGGTTTTTGTTGATAATAGTATTCCTGTGACTAATGCAGGTTTTGAGGCCTATCCGAATCCTGTCTGCCCGAATTCCAATGTTCATTTTCAGCCATCAGGATATGGCACTTCATATTTATGGAACTTTGGTGATGGAAGCCCTGTTTCAACAGAATACTATGCTGATCATTCTTATGCAACTGCAGGAACTTATCAGGCGTCTGTAAAAATAACGAACAATTGCGGCAACGATACAACTATTTTTAGAGAAGTGGTTGTAACCAATAATATACCTGTTTCATATGCGCAGATCAATATATATCCAAATCCTGTCTGTCCAAATTCTCAGGTTCATTTCGAGGCATGGGGAGATGGAGTTTCTTATTTATGGGACTTCGGAGATGGCAGTCCTTTCTCACCTGTTGCTTATTCTAATCATTCATATGCAGCTATAGGGAGTAAAACTGCCTCTGTTACAATTACGAATGCCTGTGGAAATGATACTACTTTATATCATTCCATTCAGGTATCAAATAATTTATTTGTAACTTATGCAGAATCAGAAGTTTATCCAAATCCTGTCTGTCCGAATTCTGAAGTTTATTTCAATGCATGGGGAGATGGAGATTCTTATTTATGGGATTTTGGAGATGGAAGCCCGGCCTCAACAAATTCCAATACGGTTCATACCTATCTGATTGCCTCTATTTATAATGCTCAAGTCACAATTACAAATGCTTGTGGTAATGATACTATATTGTACCAAACGGTTTTTGTTGATAATAGTATTCCTGTGACTAATGCAGGTTTTGAGGCCTATCCGAATCCTGTCTGCCCGAATTCCAATGTTCATTTTCAGCCATCAGGATATGGCACTTCATATTTATGGAACTTTGGTGATGGAAGCCCTGTTTCAACAGAATACTATGCTGATCATTCTTATGCAACTGCAGGAACTTATCAGGCTTCTCTAACAATAACCAACAGTTGTGGAAATGATACAATTATATACAGGGACATATATGTTACAAACAATTTACCTGTAATGTATGCTCAGATAAATAGTAATCCAAATCCCGTATGCCCGAATTCCGAGGTTCATTTCGATGCATGGGGAGACGGAGTTTCTTATTTGTGGAACTTTGACGACGATAGCATTACCTCAACTGAAAAAAATCCAAAGCATACTTACCTGACAATAGGCAGTTATGATGTCTCAGTAAAGATTACCAATGGTTGTGGTAATGATACGATTTTACATCAAATCGTGCAGGTATCAAATAATTTACCGGTAACTTATGCGGAATTCGATATTTATCCAAATCCTGTCTGCCCGAATTCTGAAGTTCGTTTCGATGCCTGGGGAGATGCAGATTCTTATTTATGGGATTTTGGAGATAGTACCCTCACTTCTATGTCACGTTATACTTATCACACCTATGCTTTACCTGGAAGCTATGAAGCATCCGTAAAATTAACCAACTCTTGTGGTAATGATACAATACTTAATCAAACGGTTTGGGTGGATAATAATATCCCGATAAACCATGCTGAAATGTACATCAATCCTAATCCAGTGTGTCCAAATACCGAAGTTTATATCGATGTATATGGAGATGGAGGAGTTTCATACTTGTATAATTTTGGAGATGGAAGCCCGGCATCAAGCTCGAACAGACATCTTTATACATTGACCGGTATTTATACTGTATCAGTTAAAATAACCAACGCCTGCGGGAATGATACTACTCTATATCAGACTGTTATGGTAGCAGATAATTTACCTGTAACTAATATCGATGTACATATTTCCCAGGAATATGCCTGCCCAAATACGAATATCTATTTTGAAGCTGATGGGGAAGGTATTTCATATGTTTGGGACTTTGGTGATGGTAGCCCAACTTCAACTTTAAAGTATCCTAACCATGTTTATACTTCAGTTGGAGTCTACCCGATATCGTTAACAATTACCAATGCGTGTGGCAATGATACTACGGTCTATCGAACGGTCCACGTAGAAAGTAATTTACCTGTTACAAATACCTATTTTGATGTTTACCCAAATACTGTCTGTCCAAATTCCAAAGTTAATTTTGAAGCATATGGAAATGAAAGTAATAGTTCATATGCTTGGAATTTCGGAGATGGCAGTCCGGATGTAACTACTTCCCGACCTGAAATTAATCATTTCTATTCTGTGGCAGGAACTTACCAGGCATGGGTGAAAATTACTAATTATTGTGGCAATGAAACTACATTGTACAAATCCGTTTATGTACAAAATGATCTGCCGGTTTCTTTTGAAGAAATTGACATTTATCCAAACCCGGTTTGTCCTAATGATATAGTTACATTCGAAGCAGAAGGTAATGCAAATTCTTATTTATGGAATTTTGGTGATGGTAGTCCAACTTCAGATAAGAATTATGTTCGCCACGCATTTGCTACACCTGGAAGTAAAAATGTTACATTGAAGATGACCAATGGCTGTGGTAATGAAGCAACAGTTAACAGAACGGTAATCGTTGATGATAATATATTCCCTAATCCAAGCGCTGATGAATATGAATATGATGTTTTACCAAAATTAGCCTGTGCGGGTGATTCAATCCTGTTTTATACCTATAGCGGTTTAGGTACCTATTTATGGGATTTTGGAGATGGAACTTCAACAACTGAAACAACACCCTTAGATGTTGAAAATGGATACATAATTGATATAGCTAAACATAGTTATTCTACAACTGGGATTTATCCTACCAGTCTTACTCTGACCAATGGATGCGGGAACAGTTTTACTGATCAATTTAATATAACTATTGCAAACAATGCGCCCGTTGAAGGAGAGTTTTTCTGGGATAATGAATACCCGGCAGCAGGTGAAAATATTAAGTTTCTTGCTTATGGTGGGTCCACTTATCTATGGGATTTTGGAGATGGCACTTCCCCTTTAACAACTTATTCTACCCTTTTGCCGGTTTATCATTCTTATGCATTGTCGGGAAATTATATGATCATTGTTTCAATCACCAATTCTTGCGGAAATTCATTTGTTAGTTCGGATTGGATAACAATTGGAACCGGTTCACCATGCAATGTGCAGTTTGCTTCACTGCCGGATGTTTGTGTTAATGCTTCTGATTTCACCCTGACAGGCGGATTACCATCAGGTGGAACCTATAGTGGAACAGGCGTAAACGCAGGCATCTTCAGCCCTGCAACTGCAGGATCTGGTATCCATACCATTATGTATACATTTACAGACAGCACCGGATGTACGAACTCTGCCACCCAAAACATCCTTGTTAAAGCATTACCTGTTGTTAGTTTTGCCTCTCTGCCGGCAGTATGTCTCAATACGGCTAACTTTAACTTGGCCGGTGGATTACCTTTAGGTGGAACGTATTCCGGAACCGGAGTGACAGCAGGGTCATTCAATCCGGCCACTGCCGGAACAGGAACTCATACTTTAACCTATACTTATTCTGATGGTATTGGCTGTATGAATTCTGCAACACAGAATATTGTTGTTAACTCCTTACCGGTTGTCAGCCTAGCCGCTTTAGCAAATACCTGCCAGAATGCCTCTGGCCTTACTCTGAGTGCTGGATTCCCTGCAGGCGGAACCTATAGCGGCACAGGTGTAACAGATGGGATATTTAATCCATCTGTTGCAGGTGCCGGTACGCATGCAATAACCTATTCCTATACCGATGGAAATGGTTGTATGAATACTGCCTCCGGGAATATTATTGTGAATCCATTACCTGTTGTCAGTCTGGCTGACCTGTCGGGTGTTTGTGCAAATGCAGAGGCCTTTTCACTTTCAGGAGGATTACCTGCCGGTGGAACTTTTAGCGGAACAGGTGTGACAGCCGGGATATTTAGTCCATCTGTTGCAGGTTCCGGAACTCATGCAATTGTATATTCCTATTCCGATGGGAATGGTTGTACAAACTCCGCTACTAAAAATATCATAGTTAACGCGTTACCAGTAGCCAACTTTAATTTTACAGGAGATAATACTATTCTGTTTAGTGATCTTTCGCAGGGTAATCCGACAGCCTGGACATGGAACTTTGGAGACGGGACAACTACTACTGAACAGAATCCTCAACATACTTTTGTAAGTGGAGGTGCCTATACCGTTAGTCTGACCGTTATTAATCAGGTAACTAATTGTATTTCTACTGTTACGAAGCAGGTTAATGCCGGTACGGTGGCTTGTCAGGCAAACTTTGAATCCACTATCAATAATTCCACTGGATTGGCTGCCTTTACATCCGGTTCACTTAATGCAACCGATTATTACTGGAATTTTGGCGACGGGGATTTCAGTACTGCACTGAACCCGGCACATACTTACAAAAAAGCAGGAGCCTATACGGTTTGTTTATCCATCTGGAATAATTCGACCGGATGCCAGTCTGTTATATGTAAGGAAATTATATATGCTCCGGTTAACATTGTTTATATTGTGGCCGATTTTTCATTCTTTACAGATCCGGGAAGTTATAAAGTCAATTTCAGCGATTTGTCTTCATCCAACACCACGAATTGGTACTGGACCATGGGCGATGGAAAGATTATGACGACTAAAAACCCGGTGTATACTTATTCGAAGCCCGGTTTGTATAATGTTTGTCTTACAGCGATTGATAAAGACAACTTCTTATTACAATCTGTATGCAAGCAGGTACGGGTTGGAGAAATCGTATGTACAATCGGTTCAGCTTTCAGCTATTTCATTAATCCGGTTGCCCGTGATGTGGCATTTTACAGCAAAGCTACAGGATCTGTTACTGATTATTTCTGGACTTTTGGAGACGGCGGTTCTTCAACAGTTGAAAATCCATCGCATAATTATTCAACTCCCGGATATTACCAGGTAACCCTTGCGGTTAGAAACAGTACGAACAAATGTATGGATGTGTTTGGAGAAATTATACAGGTTGGAAGTATAGATTGTCGTGCAGGTTTCAGTTATGTTATTAATCCCCTTAATAACGCTGTAAATTTCAGTGATAATTCCAAAGGCCAGATTGATTATTATTACTGGGATTTTGGCAACGGAGCGTACAGCGTATTACAGAACCCGGAAAATCTTTATAAATCAGCAGGTATGTACAACGTTGGTCAGACAGTTATTGATAATGTAAATGGCTGTATTGACTATATCATGCAGCCGGTACAGGTTGGAGAGATCAATTGTGCTGCTGAGTTTGTTAGTTATGTAGATTCCGAAAGCTCAACTGCGTACTTTGAAAACCGGGTACTGGGCGAAGCTACTGCTCTACTATGGTCGTTTGGTGACGGAAAGTTTTCCACCAATGAGAATCCGGTGCATGTATTTCCCGGCGGAGGAATCTATTCAGTTGGTCTGAATACCTATGACTTCAACAGTGGCTGCATGGATTTCTATCAGGAGAAGTTACTCATCGGTGGATTAGGGATCGACTGCGAAGCTGATTTCGTTTATCGCGCTGATCCTGCCAACCCGGAGGTTGTTTTCAGTAATAAATCTATCGGGGATATTGTTGGTTCACTCTGGAACTTTGGAGATGGTTCTGATAATTCTATCGAAACCGACCCTGTACACTCCTTCACCAAAGGAGGATACTTCTACGTCTGTTTAAATGTTACGAATTCTGCAGGCACAAGGAATATGACCTGTAAATGGGTACTGGTTGAAGGAAGCGCTGCCAACAATTGCAGGGCAAACTTCATGTTTTCCATTGATTCCTTAGCCCGAAAAGTGACATTTGTGGATAAATCCTTCGGTGATATCGATAAGTACAACTGGGATTTTGGGGACAGTAGGGCGGATTCGGTATCCACTTTAAAAGATCCCATTCATATCTACGATGCAAAAGGGTATTTCCTTGTTCAGCTGAAAGTTGAAAATACTACTTCAGGCTGTGTAAGTAATGAATATAAACTTCTGAACGTTGCTGAACTACAGGTTCTTAAAGCAGCATTCGGTTATGAAGCACAAGATCCCGATAAAAAAGTGGCTGGTTACCCGGTTGACCTGGTAAGCGCCAGTTCAGGCGACGGAGCTACTGTTGAATGGGATTTCGGTGACAAACAGATCAAAAAAGCCTCCTTTACGGTGATGGATTCTACTTCCGGAATTGTTACGCACTATTATCAGAAATCAGGAAGGTACCTGGTATGCCTGAGGATTTCTGATCCGGTAAGTGGTCAATCGGATGAATACTGCAATTATGTGTTTACGAAAAATGCTGTTGGAGTTATGGAAATTCCAGAATCGGGTATCAATCTTAGCGTTTACCCGAATCCGTTTGTCGATTATACCACCATTAACTATTCTTTGCCCGATAATCAATTCATTGAATTAGCTATTTTCGATCAGTTGGGCAGAAGGATAGAAACGCTTGTAAAGTCAAGGAAAGATCCCGGTAAATATCAGATTATCTGGGAAACTAAAAACCAGGCAACAGGAGTCTATCATCTGAAACTGATTTCACCGGGTGAAACAATTACAAAGCAACTTGTTATTACTAAATAATCAGTTTTAAACCATTAAAAAGGCGCTCTCACCGGCGCCTTTTTAATGTTAATTCATCATTCAAAATGACCCCTGCCTTCAACCAATTCTTCTTTGAATTGTTTTAAGTAACATTAAAAACTTCATTTAAATTATAAGCAATATGAGACTTAGTGAAAGTGCAGAGATTCTGCGAAAATTAATTGACAAAGCGATTGACGATCATAAAATTACACGAAGTGAGTATGAAATGATCATTAATCAGGCCACAAAGGATTCACACATTGATCCGCATGAAAGGGCTTTACTTAATCAACTTCAGGAAATGATCGAGGATAAATCTATTAAGCTGGTTCCCTGAGGATGTGCCTGAACCAATTCTTTAATTCAAATAAACAGGCATATAAGCTGCATGCTTTTAGATTTGGTACAGATCCAATACCAACACTTTGGTGGTTTTCTTATTTTTTGCTATTTCAGGAACTAATAGGTTACAACAAGTTTGCGGGTAATTAATAACTTCTCTCCCTCAAGTCTTACCAGATAAATACCCGGGCCGATATTAAATTTATTCAGACTGATAGTATTTTCGGCATTCAATTTATTATCATACATCAGGCTGCCACTTAAACTGAATATTTTCACCCTTATATTCTCATTTTTTCTTTCAGGATTAATGGATATTGTTACGATGTTATCAGCCGGATTTGGATAAATGGTAACTCTGACATCATCAATATCCGATTTGTCAATAGAATCAGCAAAGGGATCATCTGCAAAGGGGGTGCCGTTCAAAACTCCTGAAGCTTTCCAGTAAGTATAATTGTCAGGATCACCGGTAGGATTTTTTTCTACTGAATTAAGCGAACATCCACCTCCATCAGGGCAAACCGGCCATGGGCTATTATCATTATAGGTAAACGATATAACAGGATTGCCCTGTGGATCTGTAAGAAGCACATATTCTCCTCCATTCGAGAGATTTCCCGAAAAATTGGTTGACGGAGGGAATCCATAGAAATCCGTGAATGTTCCCGGTTTGGATGCAGCTACATAAAACTGTTGCGGCCCCAGAAGAATATTTGCAGGAAAAACACAACGAATTGCTGAATCAAGTTTCATCCCGGATATATTAATACTGGTACTCCCAATGTTTTTAAATTCAATAAATTCTAAAGAAGTTCCAAAAATTGTATCCGTCCCATTGATTACATCGGGTGGATGATACATGATCTCGGTAACCTTCAGGTTTGAATAATCCTCGTTTGATTTCAGGAGTTTTGTAAAACTCAAAGCGCTCCAGACTCCATTCAGATATACCCTTGTTTTTATAATAGCTGAATGATTAACCTCATAATCACTGCCGGTTTGCCATTTTATAGCAGCAGGATTTTTTGATCCTCCTGCTAACCTCGGATCGGTATTATCTAAGGTATAATAAACCTCACCCCCGGCATTGGGATTTTGAAATCCTATATTTACGGAATTTTGAAAGGGATAGTATTCAGATTGAATAGCATTTCCGTCTACTTTTATTATGGATGATTCAACCAATGGTAAAAGATTCGCAGTTTTCAATTGATCTTTAAGTATGTCTGAACGCACCGGAAAATATACTGTCCTCACTTTGTTCAACTCAGGAATCCAATGATTGTCTTTTGTACGCACCGGATAAGTACCTTTGGAATCTCCCCATCTTGCCGATTCAGAAATAATTGCAAAATCAATTTGAGAGGCCCTTGCATCGAACCTTGCAAGGCAAGCTTCCGGAGATAATACATTTCCCGCACGAAGATAATTATATGCCCGGTCGGCAAACCTGATGCGGTATTCCGGATTTTTTGTCAGTTTCTCATGCAACCACTGAGGATGAAATCGCTGAAAATCAGATACAAGCATATTTTTACCATCAGTACGTCTTGCAAGATTAACCCTGTCTTCATATAATCCGGTACCTGTTTCTACAACATCCGACATAAGCGTGTGTTCAGCATCATGGGCATAAAATGTAAATCCGCGATTTTTTAATTTGCTGTTATAGATTGCGTAAAAATTGTTACAACCCTTATTGTCTCCAAATGAAGAGGTTGGAGAATCAAAGTTGCCGGTATAAAAAATGACCAGCATATAGTCTATCAGATTATCTATATCCACAAGAACAGGAGCCCCTTTGATCCTGTTACCATTAATATCCTTGCCTTCCAGTTTATAGTAATTTAAATTTGATGCAAATCCACTGTTAGAGAGAATATAAATATTCTGCCATGTCACAAGACTTCCATCGGTGGCTTCAATTACATAATTATAGTTTTCGGTATTTACCTTAACAACATCATAGTCAGTATCATCTCCACCCAGGTAGGACGAAGCAAAATTTGCCTCAGTTCGTTCCTGAGTCTGAAAAAGGCCCCAATACATCCCATTTAAATACAGGTGGTAATATCGGCTGCGGGAATAGGGCTGCCCCATTTCACCCTGAGTATCCCTTGAAAAAACTTCACGAACTGCCGTATTATGTATGGAAGGTCCGCCAGAGCCGGCATTTGCCCAGGAATAATTTTGTTCGCATCTTAGATCAATCTTATTGAATTTTGTTGTTCCTTCCTCACCAAATAAGGGGTAATTTAACTTAGCTGTACCATATTCAGATCTAAAAAAGAGCCGGAATGCATGTTTAGGATAATTGTCATGCCTGCTCCATCCTCCCCGGATACGTAACCCCGCGTTAACCTGGAAGCCATCACTTCCATCAGGATTGATCAATTCAACAGAGCACTCTCTCTCCCATTCTTCACCATGGCCTTCAGCATTAACATATAATCCAATTTCAGGGTCAAATAAATTTTTTATATCTGTAATTATTGAAAAAGAAGGTATTTCTTTCAGACTAAACTCCATCAGGCTTGCATACCGGGGATCATTTACAACTTTAGAATCCATTGGGAGATCAATAATCTGTCCGTTAACGTTGGTGTTTGGCCAGTCTCCTCCCGGAAATTTCTGATTGGAAACCTCAGCTGCAAAAAAATAGGTTCTTCCTTCCGGGAAAGACGGATGCATTCCTGCTCCGTGGAGGGATGCCCTGACAATAACAGCAGGAGTTAATGGGCGATTTTGGTTTGATAAAGGATCAATTAATATGTTAGCGCTAACTCCTGTCTGGATGCGGGTTGGGGAATTTTCCGGATTACTCCCGTCAAGTGTATATGCAATCTGGTATTCGGTTGATGGAGAGAAAATATACAGAATAAATGGATTGGTGTAAAATCCAGCTTCACGATTAAAAATGGGTTTTTGGTTAATACGGGGTAAAGCAGGCTCAGCCGTAATACTCATATTAAAATAAAAATCCGAACTTTCGAGAGAAATGTTAAAAGCCTGTACGGCAATAATATTGATCCCTTCCGTTAAAAGCAGGGGATCTGCCTGTATGTTATAGGTACTTATCGTTCCTGATTCCCGAAGATCTGTGGCAAAAGAATTATAGGAAGGCGATGCAGGTGCATTTACACTTTTTGCAACTATCCCATTGATCCATATAATAAATCCATCATCGAAATCTGCATTAATAGTGATTTGTTCAATGTTTGAAGCATTTGTGACCATAAAATTTCCCCTGAGATAAAGAGTTGAATAGGAAAATTGCATATCGCTAAGCTCTGTCCCTCCTGTTCCATCTCCATAACGAAAAGGAGTATTACCGAAAGTCCATCCGGAATCATTAAAACCAGGATTGTACCATGCTGAAGACAGTGAAATTGCATCTTTTCCCTTTAAAAACCTGAATCCCGAATTCAATCCAAATACAATCTGAGCGTTTATCTCAATTGTAAAGAGCAGGAAAAAAGATGAAAACAATATAAATAAAAAACACAATACTGATTTTTTCACGATTTAATCTCCTCATTTTTAAAAAAGTTCAAGATATTAAATTTATTACGTTCAAAAAAATATCCTTATTGTAAATATTATAAATAAACAAGCTCAATAAGAAGTAACTTTTTTATTAAATTGAAATCGGTATATTTAAACTTCGAAAGGCTCTGCTTAATTTGTGGTTTGCCAATAATACAATTG
>CAYGFI010000063.1:0-24022 GCA_964349045.1 uncultured Chitinophaga sp. | reverse complement strand
AAAAACAAGCTGACAATAGAACTGATAAATATGCCAAAACAAACTTCTATTGTCTCAATCTATAACATTACCGGAAAAGTTTTATACAATACAGAGCTTTCGACAGTAAAGAACGAGATTGATATCAGTGGTTTTGAACCAGGATTGTATTTCATAAAAGTCAATTCAGGTAAGCAATCGTTTACCCATAGCGTTGAAATACAAAAATAATTCATAACTGAAATACAATAGTAAAGATAAATGAGGGTTGGCCTGTTGGTCGGCCCTCATTTTCAATAATTTAAATAATTTTTTGTCAAATGAACTACCTCGCAGCAGAGCTTTCGAGGTTTCAAAAAAAACTTTATTTCTATGGCTGTAAACAGGGGAGTATTAAACTCATTTATCCCGATACGCTCCCAACCTACGGTACGGGACAAGTTTCGCTATCGGGATTCGTTCAACTTACAAATTTCAATTCACTGCGTTTTTGAAATTTGAGTTTCACGAATAAATTGCTTAATAAATTAGTTAAAAAAAGTTAAAATGAACAAGTAATTGATTGATTCAAGCAACACCAGGAGGTACTTAGAACCTAAATTTACATGAATAAATATCACAAAATATAATAATGAAGATCTCTAAAAACATATCTCTTTTGTTATTAATAGGAAGTATATTTCTATTCGGGTGCAAGGATATTTATGATTTGGAAAAATACCAACGTCCGGATTGGCTTTCAGGGAAAATATATACCCAGATAAGCACCGTGCCTGATCTAAGCTATTTTAAAACTTGTATTGACTTAACCGGATATGACAGTATTCTTGATGTAACTGGTTTTTATACAGTTCTTGCCCCTACAAACGAGGCTTTCGAACAATGGTTCACCGAACATCCGGAATATGGCAACAAATTGGAAAATATACCTTCCCAGGACCTTGAAAACCTGGTAGAACGACATATATTGCAAAATGGCTGGAGTTTAAAGCAACTTCAATCCCTTGACATTTATGGCTGGATCGATAAAAATGACCCTGATAACGATAAACCAAGGGGATATAAGAGGCAAACTCTTCAGCAAGATAAAAATAAGAATTATTACTTTAAACTTAACGGCAATAGAGAGCAGGTTGTTGATTCGCTGGAATCAGATGATTTCAAGAAAGTCTTCTCAAAATCAAGAAAATATGGATCCCTGTTCTTTGATGACTACTTCGGAGTAAATGATCTCCAGACGGATGATTATGAGTTCTATTTCGGCAGAAGTTTTGAAATCGGGAATATTTATTATGGCAAAGCAAAAATCGTAGGTGGTGAAATATTTGCAGAAAATGGATTTGTCTATCGAATTGACCAGGTTACGGATCCATTATTCAACGCTGAGCAAATTATGCAGGAGAGTAATTCCCAATACAGTTTTGAAACCTTCAGAAAGTTGATCAACATTTACTCTATATTTACCGCAAATATGTTGGCCACCAATCTTCAACCTGAAGCAAAGGCCGGCGGATCATTTGATACACTTTTTAACCTCAGCTATCCGGAACTGGTTTTTAATCCACAAGAAGAACTTACAGGTCCCAACACTTCAAAATCTGAATATACAGTCAGGTACCAAAATGGCATTTTGGCACCCACTGATGAAGCATTTCAGAGATTATTGGATGAAGTAGTAACCAGTGCCAGCGGTTATCCTCATTGGACTAATTTTGACAATATGCCACTTGAGGTTAAACGTATTATAATTAATGCACACTTAACGGACAAACCAGTATACCGTACCAACATTAAAAAAGGGTTCAAGAATGGGGCCAAAGATATCATTACTGTCGATGAGGCAGATATTGTATATAAATATTATGGAAGTAACTGCAGTTTCCTTGGGCTTAACAAGGCAATAGTTCCTCGTGCCTTTTCAAGTATAACTGGGCCAATATACCTTCGTCCCGGCTACTCTACTTTTCAATATGCCATGGAATATTCAAAAACACTTCCTGCATTGAAAGAAGAAGGAGCAGATTATTCATTCTTTGCCCTGTCCGACGAGCAGTTTTTATTGGATACCTCACTCATTTTAAATTGGATAAACAAAGATCAAAATCGTTACAATTTCAGGACATGGGACCGTCAGTCTGTTTCTTATAAAATTATTCCTGTCAACCAGCTGACTAAAATGATACTGAACCAGGTCGGTATAAAACAGCCCACTGGTTCTGCCAATAAAGAGTTTATTGAAAATCTGGCAGGTAATATTATTGTAGTAAACAATTTAGACAATACAGTAACAGGGGGACTACCAAACACATGGGGTTACAATGGCGATTCTGTGTTCACTTACCATCCTGTGCCTCTTGATGAGAATACCGACAACGGAAAAACATATGAGGTAAGTGGCTGGTTCAATACACCTGTTGCTTCGATGTATGCCTGGATCACTTCCTATCCTGAGTTTTATAACCTGATTGTAAAAGCCGACCTATTTGATAATATTTTCTACTCATTCCATTTTTTAACAGAAGGAGAAACCTATACCGTTTTTATTCCAACAGCTAACGCGCTTGCTAACTATAATACAGATAGCCTTTCTAAAGTAGAATTACAAAATTTCATTAAGTACCATTTTGTTCGGGGAGCCAGGATTTGGACAGATGGGAGCAGTCCTGATGGAAGCTATGAAACCCTTCGGGAGGATGAGTCATCAACCCAATTCCTGACTAAGTATTCCACATTGAACATAGAAACCAGTGCTGATAAAATAAGAATTCTTGATAAAGAAGGAAATCTATATACTGAAATCAATGAAAATGAATCCACTACTAATAAAATGATCGCATTTGATACAGACTTAGTATCCTCCTCAAAGTATGATTATATTATTACAGGTGTACTCCATGAAATTGATACAGTTTTGGTCAAACAATAAAGAATGATGAAATTGCATATAAAATTACTTGTAAGCTTTTGCTTATTCCTATTTTCAATGGTTGTATCGGGACAATCTATTATCCGTGGAACTGTCACAGATAGTGAAGACCTTAGTCGTATTATCGGGGCAACAGTAACAGAGTATGATAAAGACCGACGAATCGTTGCCGGAACTATTACAGATTTAAACGGAAACTATAACCTTCGTGTTAAAAATCCCTTGGATATCATAATAGTTAGCTATATAGGATATACCAGCGCTGAATTAGCCATTGATGCCAGAGATGTAATCGATGTTAAACTCCATCCCTCTGCAATTCAGATGGAGGAGGTTGTGATTACTGCCGAAGCTAGCCCTGTTAATGCCATAACTGGCGTCGCACAGCGAGACATTACAGGATCTCAGGTGAGAATTGATATGTCTGAAACAAGGAACCTGGGGGCTACTTCTGCAGATGAGGCACTTCAGGGTCAGATTTCCGGTCTTGACATTATATCCTCTGGTACTCCCGGGGGTGGATCTCAGATCGTAATCAGGGGCCTTGGCTCACTTGGTAGTTCTAATCCTCTTATTGTTGTTGATAACATACCACAGGATATAAAGATTGACAATTCTTTTGATTTTGGTTCGGCAGACCAGGAAGACATTGGCACACTCGTCAATATATCTCCGCAGGATATATTGTCCATTGATGTTTTAAAAGATGCTGCATCAACTGCTGTATGGGGGTCAAAAGGAGCCGATGGGGTTCTATTGATTACTACGCAACGGGGAACGAGAGGAAAAACAAGATTTGAGTACACGAGCAGATTTACTGTTAACACACAACCTCCTCCGATTCCTATGTTGAACGGGGATGAATATATCATGATGCAGCTGGAAGAATGGCACAATGCACAAGGGCTTTTTGTCGTCCCTTCCGAGTTGGCCTATTCCAGGGATTATGCTGATTTTTATAATTACAATAAAAACACAGATTGGGTTGGTGCGATCTCTCAAACAGGATTTATAAACGACCAGTATTTTAAGGTTTCTGGTGGTGGCGATAAAACCAAATACTTTGCATCAGTAAACTACCAGAATAACCTGGGAACTACGATAAATACTTCTCTGGGCAGATTGTCTACGAGGATAAACCTTGACTATAACCTCTCCAGAAAGATCAGGTTTTCTGTCAACTTTAACTATACAAATAGTGACAAGGAAGATAATTACTCGGTCAATGGGAGAAATGTACGCTCAATGGCTTATATCAAAGCGCCTAACATGAGTATTTGGGAATATGATGTGAACGGTAACCCAACAGGGGAATATTTTACTCCAATCTATAGTTACCAGGGAAATGGAAACACTTTCTTTAATCCCGTTGCAGTAGCAAATCTTAGTGTAAATGACTTAAATGAGAACCAGGTTGAAAATTCTTTCGTATTCGATTACAATATCACTCCATGGTTAAGATTCATGCAAACCCTTTCCTTTCAATATTTAAATGCCAAGGTACAACAGTATCTGCCAGGTGACGCCATCGGAACCGACTGGCTCAACTACCTTATTAATTACGCTACTGAGAACAATCAGGCTACAACCAGGGTGATCTCCAGGACGCAGCTGTTTTTTATTCCAAGAATAAAGAATAAAAATCATTCATTTTCAAGTTCCCTTATGGAGGAAACTGAATCATCAAATTTAGAATGGTCAGGTCTTAGCAGCAGCAATGGTCCTGGAGGAGGCATCGAAGATCCTGCTGCAAATGCCAGAATCAATTATATTTTGTCAGGTTCTAGCGAGGCCAGAGGAATTGGTCTCTTCGGTTCCGCAAACTATCAGTTTAAGAACCGCTATATATTGTCGATGACTGCCAGATTAGATGGAAGTTCCAAGTTTGGTACAAATCAACGTTGGGGACTTTTCCCAAGCATCAGCGGAGGCTGGAGATTTTCTGAAGAAGAACTGTTCAAAAACTCCTCCACCCTTTCAAATGGGAAATTTAGAATCAGCTGGGGTCAGTCAGGGAAACCTCCTGGTTCAGCCTATGATCGGCATGCCATTTTCAATACAGCTAATCCAAACCAATATATTGAAGATGCCATCATTATCCAGCAACAAGTTCAATTGGAGAACCTAAAATGGCAAACGATGGGTTCCTGGAATATAGGTCTTGATCTTGGATTCATGAAGGATAGGATCACCCTGACAGGAGAGTTATATAATAGAACAACAGAAGATATTCTATGGAAAGATTATAAGATTCCCAAATCCTCAGGTTATACCCTCCTGAAATGGTATAACGGAGGTTCGTTGCAAAACAAGGGATGGGAATTCAATACTCAGGTGGCGATTATTCGAAAAGATAAGTTTTTATGGAATGTAAATTTTAACATTGCCAGCAACAAAAATAGCTTCCTGGAGTTCCCTGAAAACTTTAACAATGAAGTATCCACCTCTTTGGGGAATGGCCAATATCCGAGGAGGGCCGATATAGGCCAGGCCATAGGCTCGTTTTATGGATTCAGATACCTCGGAGTCTGGGCCTCGGATGAAGCTGTTGTGGCACTGGATGCCAATGGACAAGTTTTGAAAGATTTAAATGGTGATCCAATCCCCCTGACATATAATAATCAGTATGCATTTGTAGGTGGAGATGCAAAATATGAGGATATAAATCATGACGGAAATATTGACTTATTGGATGTGGTCCTACTTGGAGGTTCTGTCCCTGATTTTATGGGAGGCTTTGGTAGCAACGTGAGATGGAAACAATTCAAGTTTAGTGCACAATTTCACTACAGGACAGGATTTCAGATTGTGAATGAAATAGCGATGCAATCGGAGGGTATGCTTGACAGGAATAACCAGAGTAAAGCAGTGCTTCACAGATGGCGCGTACAAGGTCAGGATGAGCCTGATTTGATTCCCCGCGCATATATGGGACATCCTGCAAATAACCTTGGATCAGACAGGTACGTGGAAAATGGAGATTTCCTGCGTTTGAATAGTGTCTCTTTGAGTTATGCACTTTCCAGGAAAATGTGCACAAGTATCAATATAAATTCTTTGGAGTTTGCTCTTACAATGCGGAAAATTTATACGCTCACGAAATACACCGGGCAGGATCCTGAAATAACCCCGGGAGATGACCCCTTCTGGTATGGAACAGACAACGCCAGAACACCTACACCAAAAGGATACGTATTTAGTATTTCGCTTGGGTTCTAATTGACTATAAGCTAAACAAAATTTTATGTATAGAAAACTAAAAATAACTTTATTCTTCCTGATTCCGATGTTTGCCTCATCCTGCGAAGAATGGCTGAATCTGATACCGCCCGATGGACTTGTAAGAGATGAATACTGGCAATCGAAAGAGGACATACAAACATCTTTGATGGGAGCATACTCTGCTTTTGCGCAGATGGACGGAACACTATTCATTCTTGGCGAATTAAGAGGCGATCTGGTGACATATGATGCCAATCTCAGCAGCGATTACCGTGATATAATGAATGGGAATATCTATCCTGACAATGTGTTGTCTGACTGGTCTAAATTTTATACAATCATCAATTTTTGTAATAGCATACTCAAATATGCTCCATTAGTTCAGCAAATTGACCCGACCTATACTGACTACCAGCGAAAAGGATTTGAAGCTGAAGCAATATTTCTAAGGAGCCTTGCCTATTTTTACCTCGTTAGAACTTTTCGCGATGTTCCACTGGTTCTTGAGGCCTCAGAATCCGATAACGCGAAATTTTTTCTGCCTGTTTCACCTGCAAGCAAAGTACTTGCGCAGATCAAAGCAGACCTGATTGTTGCCAGACAAGGAGTGACCGAAGATTATGGTTCCCTTCAGAAGAACAAAGGCAGGGCATCAAAAGCTGCCATCAACGCTCTGCTGGCGGATATCTGTCTCTGGAATTTTGAATACGAAGATTGTATTTCATTTGCTGAAGCCGTTGAATCTGAAAATCTTTTTATATTGCCAAGCTCACACTGGTTTGAAAATTTCTATCCCGGCAATTCGCTTGAAAGCATTTTTGAATTCCAGTTTGATGCTTCCCTGGGACAATCAAATCACACCTATACTATGACATATGTTCAAAGAAATTACTTGGCCAGTAAAACCGCTTTGGAATTTCTTGATCCTGCAATTTCCAAGGAAATTATCCGGGGCGATGGATCAATCAGAATGACAGATTCTAAAATTTGGAAATATGCAGGTGCTGCTGGCGATGGAAGAACTCTTCGCACCGGGACTGCCTCAACCAGCGGAAACTTCATCATTTACAGGATGTCGGACGTTTTACTCATGAAAGCTGAAGCACTCTCTCAAATTGAAAGATATGATGAAGCTTTAACAATTGTAAACGATATTAGGAATAACCGCCTGATGCTCCCTGTTCAACCTGCTTACTCACCAGAGACCTTTGAAGATATAATTCTTGAGGAAAGAGCTCATGAACTTGCATTTGAAGGCAAGAGATGGTTTGACCTCCTGCGGATGGGAAGAAGAAATAATTTTCAGAGGAAAGGCAAACTCATTGAATACATTATTCAGAATGTTCCATCAACACAGAGATTATTACTTTCAATCAAACTTACCAATCCAGGTGGATGGTATCTGCCCATTCAAGCAGATGAATTAAACAGAAATTACAACCTGGTCCAAAATCCATATTATGCAGGCTATGATACTGACTAGAAATATATTACTTCTACTTGTCGCAGGATTTCTTCTATTTACTTCCTCTTCTTGCAAAGAAGAAAAAATAGCAGATATTGGCTTCTTTGACGAAAATGTGCTTTCTGTTTCAACTTTTCTTGAAAAAAATAAAGAGGAATATTCTAAATATTGGCAAATCGTTGAAAAGACCGATTTATTCGCGACCTTAAACGCATACAATCCATTCGGTGACGGATACACACTCTTTCTTCCTACTGATGCTGCATTTGACAGATATATCGAGTTGCACAAAGACAAATATTCCAATTTTGAGTCTTTGTTGGCCGATCAGGAATTCGTTAATCTGCTTGGACGGTACCATATTGTAAACCGATCTATGCGTACTACTGATTTCCCTTTTGGTGCCTTACCGGATACAACTGCTACTGGTGACTTTCTAACCGTAGGAATTGAAGTTGATGGAGATTCTTCATTTTATAAAATCAATAGTACAGCACCTCTTGTTATTTACGATATTGAAACTACAAATGGTTATATCCAGGTGATCGATGAAGTACTTGAACCCATTTCTTTTAGTAGTTATGAATGGCTCGATAATATGAAAGGCTATTCTATCCTTGCCCAGGCTTTTGAATATTCTGGATTGAAAGATACGATGGGAATAACCAGATACTCTAGTACAGGAAAAATTATAAAGAATAGTTATACTGTTCTTGCTGAACATGATTCTATCTTTAACCGGAACGGTATTTTCACATTTGAAGATCTGGTGGCTAAATATCATACACCCGGGTATGCATTGAATGACCCGGACGGTGGTTTATACCAATTTGCAGCTTACCACCTGCTTGAAGGAAGATATTTTTTGGATGATTTTAGCGGGAGCTCCAATTATAACACTTATGCATTGTATCCTGTCTCAATCACTGCAGGCTTAGATATAAGGATTAATACAGGAGTAGATAGCTTTGGAGTCGTTACCTCGGGAACCCAACCCCTGATTATAAATTATATTGGATTATTCTACAACGAAAGTAATGTAAATACTAAAAACGGACCGATTCATTTGATTGATCAAATTATGGAACTATTCGAGCCTGCGAGATCTTCCAGAACGTTTCAATTCATGGAAGATCCGGTGATTAATAAATCTTCAAAGACTGAAGGAACTTATGAATTTGTAGATTTAAACCTTTTTGAATACATCTGGTGGTCCGGGCCTGAAAATTTAACTTATGTGAAAGGCACCACAGGCAGCAATAAAGCGAATAACCTGGATTATATTGAAATACAAGATAATTTCAAGTTTAGTTACATAATGCCGAAAATTATGCCCGGCAAATATACTGTCAAACTTAAACTTGAAGCATATGGTTCGAATAACGCTACAATCCGCATATGGATAGACGGTAAGAAAATGGGGGGGAACCTCAGTCTGACCAGTGGAGGCACCAGTGGCAATCCATATGTAGTTTTCACTGTCGGGACTGTTGAATTCACAAGCTATAAGGAGCATATTCTGGAGATAAACTCGTTAATACCAGGTACGATGAAAATAGATTTCGTGCAGTTTATTGTTCAATAATAAAAGAGAAACAAAAGGAAAATGAGAAATAGAATAGGGATATTTAGCACTGTACTGCTGATCTGCATTTTCGTAATGCAATCATGCCATCCGCCATGGGAGGATCATTACTCAAATCATGATGATCAGGTCGATATGGAACTATGGGATGCCATTAAGTTGGAACCCCGCTTTTCAACATTCGTTTCAGAAATGCAGGCATATGGTCTGGATACTATTTTTAATGATGGCCTGGTTTACACCTTATTCGTTCCTAACAATAAAGCATTTGAATCGATTACAGATACTGGCAATATCATGCAATCTATTCTGCAATATCATATTTCAAAGACAATTTTTATTGACAGGAATGTTCAAAAGTGGAGGAGGCTGCTTACTATTTCAGGCAAATATGCATTAGTAGAGTTTAATGAAAGCGACTATACTTATGATGGAATACCTATGGAAGATGGCAGTCCTCTTTTCCTGAATGGAAAATATTATGAGATTTCTGAAGTGGCTCTGCCCAAACCAAATTTGTATGAATTTACAGCTCAAAGAAGTGTTATACTCAAGAATTATATTGATTCCAAAGACTCTGTTTACCTCGATCGAAGTTTGAGTACCCCCATTGGATTCAATGAAGCAGGGAACACTATTTATGATTCAATTTTTGGGTCTGTAAATACTTTCGAACGGGATTATTTCCCGGTAAGCCATGAGTTTCGGGATAAAGCTGCCACTCTTATTATTTTCTCCCAGGAGCAATACATTTCTGCTTTGAATGATATGGCTGTAAGATTAGGAGGATCTATTGTAGATTATACCGACATTTCTAAAATTTGGCAAAATGACGTTTTTCTTCCAGATATTACCTCAAAGGCGCTGTTTGAAGGCATCCTATCATACAGTGACCTGGAGCAAGGTAAACTTCAAAGTATAACCGGAGATACTGTAGAAATAAATGCGGCGAATATCGATCCGGAATCAAGGTACATTTGTAGCAATGGTGTGGTTTACTTGTACAGGAATTTTATAATAGAGGATGAACTCTTCCGCGGTACTTCTATCCAGGAGGGCGAAGGACTTATCGATTCCGTTGGCGCCGGCAAATTTGCGTGGAAGTCCGGTGTAATAACATCTGGAGCCATTATTGCCCCAACGAAGAGTTATTCAGAGGGAGCATCAAAAGGATCATTTGTAAATATTCCTTTTGATCGAAACTATGCAGGGGATTACTCTATGGAATTCACTTTCAAAAATCTCTTCCCTATGCGCTACAGGCTTGAATGGCATACCAATTACAGGCCTTCTGGCATTTATGAGGTTTATGTGAATGATAAATTGTTGGAATACAAGGATAAATTCGGCAATACACTCACTTCATTTGACAATTATGACCTGAGAAATTCAATTGTTTCTGTTACCGGAGCACGGTTACTTCCAATCTTAGGTTTCAACTCACGAGACTACTGGGTTGAACACCTAACCGAATATGGTGATGTTAAGGTTCGATTTAAATATATTGGACCAGGAGGAAGCACCAATAACGGATTTAATATTGACTTTGTTAAACTTATACCAGCTTTATAGAATTAAAAACTTAATATATGTCCAGGTTTTATTATATATCAATTTTCCTACTTATACTTTTTAACGGTATGATGCAATACACTTGTATTGCTCAGGAACAGATACAGGTGAATGGCCTGGTATTAAATGAAAAGGGGCTCCCTCTTCCTGACATTTCAGTTAGTATAGAGGGCGTGTTAACCGATCCGGTAATAACAGACAGCGAAGGAATATTCAGTATCACATCTCCCAGCAGATACCAATGGCTGACCATTTCTCCTACTGATATATATAAGCAAAAAAGAGTGTATCTGAATGGGAATGAGAATATCACGATCATGCTTTCACCTACGGAATTGGCTACATCAGATGATGCAATGCTCAATATTTTTGTTGAAGAACCGAAAAGAAATTTTATTTCTTCCGCACAATCTATCAATCCACAGAACTTTCGAAAAGTCCCCAACGTAAGTACTGATCAGTATTTTCAGAATAATATCGCCGGGGTCTATTCAGTTAACCGTTCCGGGATGCCTGGCAGCGGTGCTGTGAATTATATTCGGGGAATTAAATCGATGAATACCAACAATCAACCTTTGTTTGTGGTAGATGGAATGCCTCTGGAAACACAGGGCGTTTTCAGCCCTCTTCTGGATGGTTACAGTTACAATCCACTCTCCTCACTTGACCCGAATGATATCACCAGCATTACGGTTCTCAAAGATTATTCAGCCGGATCTGCCTACGGTTTAAGAGGTACCAATGGAGTGATATTGATCGAGACTTTGAAACCAACGGAAGTTAAAACAACAATCGATTTTACTTTGAGAACCGGAGCAAGTTCATCTCCTGAAAATATTCCGCAATTAAATGCAATTCAATACAAGTCGTTGGCCAACGAGGTTTTGATCTCCTCCGGAAAACTTGAAGAAACCTTTCCAACTTTATATCCTGGCCTGTTTATCAAACCCTCCGACCCAGGCTATTATGTTTACGCTAACAATACAAACTGGCAAAATGAGATTTTCAGCAATAGTATCTTAAATGATTATTATCTTCGAATTATGGGTGGGGATCAGATTGCAAAGTATAGCCTTTCCGTTGGATATCTAAGGCACCAGGGGATTATAAAAAATACTGAATACGATAGATTTAACGTGCGTTTCGTAGGTACATTCAGCCTATTCAAATGGTTACGCCTGTTTGTAAGTTCTAACCTGACAAGATCCGGTTCAACTCAGGAAGAATCCGCAAGGATTAAGCAAACAAGTGCGATTCTTTCTGCACTTCATAAAAATCCATTTATGATCCCCTATGATTTTGATGCTGAAGGAAATCAGCTAAAAACCTATGCGGATATAGATGAACTTGGGGTAAGCAATCCTTCAGTAATAATCAATGAATTCTTTGCCAAAAATAAGAATTATCGCTTCCTGACATCGGTACGTCTGGAAGGAGACATTTCTAAGAACCTCAAATGGAATAGCCTTGTTGGAATTAATATAAATTCCTTAAATGAGTCAATCTTCTTACCCAATCATGGTATGGAGAGATACTATAGGGGAGATGTGTATAATGCTGCAAAAGCACTAAATGACTACTTCCTGGCATTATACAACGACAATAATATTACCTATCGTAAAGACTTTAATGAACAACACCTTATCACTGCCACAATGGGATTCAGGCTTAATACAAATGATTTTCAGGAAGATTGGGGCATTGCAAAAAATTCGAACCAGAATGATGAATACCGTAGCCTTCAAAGTGGCACAAGCTACATGCGGGAAATGGGAGGGCACTCCAATAAATGGAACCGACTTGGAATGTATAGCCAACTTAATTATACTTTCAGGGATCGTTATCTGCTGCATGCAGGAGTTATGTCTGAGACATCTTCAAATATTGGGAGAAACGCCAGAGTAGAAGGAGTAAATGATCTGATTATGCTTGGGGAAGTACCATTCGGACTTTTTTATTCTCTTGGCGGCGCATGGCGAATTTCAAATGAATCATTCCTGCAGGATTATGCATGGTTGGAAGATCTTAAACTCAGACTAACCTGGGGTAGTGCAGGAAACGACGACATTGGAAGTGAAGATAATTTGAGGTATTATCAGATTAAACTTTACCGTGAATCTTCCGGAATGGTTCCTGGTAACCTATCCGACAGATCGCTCAGGTTTGAAACCGGGACTCAATTGAACCCGGGGATTGATTTGACACTTTTTGCCAACAGGATATCAATTTCCTTTGATTACTTTTCCGGTAAAACGGAACACCTTTTAAGCTATGACCCCCAGATATTTTATACAGGATTCAAATCTGTGGCCAATAACAACGGCTCTATTAGCAATAAGGGTTGGGAAATAAGCTCTTTTGCAAGGCTAATTACCCAGGGACGCTTCCATTGGGATATTGGTGCGAACCTTTCAAGCTTCAAAAATGAAATTTTGGAAATCAGAAATGATGAAATCATCACTGACTTCACTGGTGGGTCATTTATTTCCAGAAAAGGTGAATCGATTATAAACTTCTATGGATTCCAGTATGATGGCGTATTTAGTACACAACAGGAAGCGCTTGATGCGAATTTAAAAAATGAAAGAGGTATTTCATTTGGCGCCGGAGATGCGCGTTTTCTTGATCTGTCAGGTCTTGATGGTGTGCCGGACGGATACATAGACAACTTCGATAAGACGATAATTGGATCTCCAATCCCTGATCTTTTTGGTGCAGCATTTACTTCTATCACCTATGGGATATGGAGTCTTAGTGGAACCGTTCAATTTGTGAGCGGCAATAAAATCTACAATTACCTGCGTTCTCAAAACGAGAAGATGTCAACCCTTTCAAACCAAAGCACAAGTGTTTTAAATAGGTGGCATTATGAAGGTCACGAAACTAACGTCCCTCGTGCATCCTGGGATGACCCGAATGGTAATGCTGATTTCTCCTCGAGATGGATCGAAGATGGCAGTTACCTGCGAATAAAAGATATCACCCTAAGCTGTCATATCCCTAAAAAATTCCTCCTTTTCAGAGATGCTGAATTTTTTGTTACTGCTACAAATCTTCTCACTTTTACAAATTACCTGGGTTATGACCCCGAATTTGCAGTTTCATACAATACAATGGAACAGGGTATCGACTACGGACAGATGCCTATTACAAAGAATTTTATGATTGGTATCAAAGTAGGATTGTAAAACGAAAAACAATGAAAATTATAACAAAATATATAACTCACGCGTCAATTTACTTCATAATTGCAGCATGCTTATTGGCGGTTTCCTGTGAATCTTTTTTTGAACCGGATCAGGGTTTGATCGTAGATGAAAGCAAATATTTCAATGATTGGAATGAATACAGGGCAGCCGAGTTAGGTTTATATGCCTTGCAGCAGGAATTGGTAGGCCAACTGGTTGTGCTGGGAGAAGTAAGAGCTGACCTTGTCAATGTAACAGATCATGCAGACCGGGATCTTCTTGAAGTAGCAACATTTCAAATAACTTCAGGCAATAAATATGCTTCTCCATTGAATTTCTACAGACTGATAGGTGCATGTAATCGCCTTTCTACCCAACTTGAAAGGGATCATCCCGAAGTTCTAAAGGATACAGCTGTCACTATATATGACCGTCTCTATGGTGAAGTGCTATGTATGCGTGCCTGGGCATATTTTAATGCAGTAAGGATATTCAGGGAAGTACCCTACATATGGCCTTCTTTAACAACTGTAGAGGAAATAGATGCATATGTTTCAAGTAGCATGACAATTATTAATCCCATGAGGATTAAGTATGGCCCTGATGGTTATAATAATGACACTATTTATGGAGATACAGTTGTTCTGAATCGAATATATCTCGACCTCCCTGCCTTAGCTGATACAATTGTCTACCAGCTCACCGAAAAAGTGAAAGCTGTTGGTGTCCTGCATAATCTGGTAAATGGTGATCCATCCTGGGATGTGACCATTTGGAACCGATCTGCTAAAGAATGTTTGCTTGGACAGATTTACCTTGAGCTGGGAGATTACGGTAAGGCCGCGAGCCACTTCGACCAGATCATGTATTATTCGCTATACAATAATCTCGTTGGTTCCTTTGTCCGTTTTGGACTTGATAGTAAGTTTAGTAATAGCTCGTGGAAAAACATCTTTTCAGGGATTGATGCCGATGAACATATCATGACTCTCTGGTTTAATAAGTCCTACCAGCAACAGAATGAGCTGCAACTACTCTTTTCAAATGAGGCGCCTAACCTATACATGCTTAAACCCACCCGTTCTGCAATAGAGAAATGGGAATCACAATGGAAAGATTTTAGCCTAATTTTGGGTAAGACTCCGGATTTGACAATACTCGATACAGTAAAAATTGGTCTGCCAGGTGATTTTTTTCGAGGTTATGGTGTTTCATATATATATATGAGAAATGGAATAGCGTTGACTGTACCAGAAGTTAGAGAAATACTGGAGCTTAAACGCAAACGAAATACTCTTGCGGTAAATACACTTACGAATGGATTGGATACTGTTGTGTACAAGTATTCTCTCTTTAAAAATAGCTATGACCATGATGCCAATTTCTCTATTTACCGGGCTGCAGGAATCCATCTCTATTACGCTGAGATTTATGCAGGATGGCGGTTCCCTGATGCAAATGGCATAGTTAAACCTAATGTTTCTAAAAGTCTGGATGTATTAAATGCCGGAAGCTATGCTCTTAATAGCAAACAACTGGGTGTAAGGGGAAGAGTGAGTTTTGGTAGCGGTAACAGCGCAATCTCATTGACAGATCCAATCTATAGACACGATCCCGTTACAAATGAAATCATCGGCTATAATTACTATTCCTTAAGTGAAAAACAGTTATACCTGGAAGATATAATACAAGATGAAAGAGCCCGTGAGCTGGCTTTTGAAGGTGAACGATTCTACGATCTGATGCGTATTGCCAGGAAAAGGGGACCGGCATACCTGGCAGATAAAGTTTCTGCTAAATTCGATTCTCCAATGAGAGAGCAAGTCAGGGAACACCTGATGAATGAAGAGAATTGGTATTTAAAACTTCAGTAATAATCTTCCCAGTGAAAGAACATATGATAAATTTCTATAAATCATTTTCAACAACACTCTTCTGTCTCGTAATATGCCTTGTCTTATCCTATGGACAGAATCAACAAAAGACTGATCAAACATGGGGTGGACGTGAAGCGCCCAAGCGGGAGGCTGATGCCAATCGGGGAGAACTTTTCAGAGAAGGGAATTATGCCATGTTTATCCATTGGGGCCTCTATTCCCAGTTAGCCAATCAGTATGAAGGAAGAACATATTATGGAATTAGTGAATGGATAATGAATTCACGAAGGGCTGATATCCCTGTTGAAGAATATAAGGCTATTGCCAAAGAATTTAATCCTGTGAATTTCGATGCTGAGTTTATCGTAAAGCTGGCGAAAGGAGCAGGAATGAAGTACATCATTATTACAAGCAAACACCATGATGGTTTTGCCATGTATGATTCGAAAGTTTGCGACTTCAACATTGTAGAATCAAGCCCTTTTGCCAGAGACCCTATGAAAGAACTTGCTGATGCTTGTAAAAAAGAGGGCTTGGGATTTGGATTTTATTATTCACAAAATCAGGATTGGACGGCCCCAGGAGGTACTGGTGGCCCTGTAACTGATGAAAAAGGTGATACAATCACATTCGATGAATATTTCCATAATAAATGTCTTCCGCAGGTTGAGGAAATTACTACACGATACGGTGATATGGTCCTGATATGGTTTGATACACCCGGAGACATGCCCGTTGAATATGCACAGATGCTAATGGAAGTGGTGCATAAGAATCAATCCAAGGCGTTTGTTTCCGGAAGAATAGGACACGGCTTGGGTGATTACAGAACACTCGGTGATATGGAAGTCCCACACGTAAATGTTGAAGGTCTCTGGGAAGCAGTGGATGTTACCAATGATTCTTGGGGACATGCCTGGTACGATATGAACTGGAAATCACCTGAAGATATACTTGAAAGATTAATCTCGACAGTAGCAAGGGGTGGAACTTACATGTTAAACATCGGTCCAAAAGCAGATGGTACTGTCCCTGAAAATGCTTCGCGCACCCTACAGTCTTCTGGCAAATGGATCTCAAAATACCCTCAGGTAATTTATGGATCATATCCCTCTCCATGGCAACACGCACTTCCCTGGGGTGATGTGACACGGAATAAAAACAAGCTTTATCTCTGTGTTTACCAATGGCCGGAATGTGGAAAGTTGTACCTGCCTGGCTTAAAGAATGAAATTAAATCTCTGAAGCTGCTGCACGGAGAATCAAGAACAGATGTTTCTTATTCCCGGGAAAAGCAATATGTGGAAATACAACTTCCCCCTCAGGAACAAGAAGATTTTGTATCGGTTGTCGAATTAGAAATCTATGGTGAACCTGATATTGAAACTACTCCAGCATTGGATCCAAAAATGACTACTGAGATCACTACACATTTCGCAGATACAATACATTGCAAGATCCAGAACAAAAGATGGATGGAGAAATTCGGTGAATGGAAAGCAGTACAGAATATCCATGAATGGGATCCTGGAAGCAAAGCCATTTGGGAGGTGAATGTACTCGAAGCAGGTAATTATAATATTGAATTAAATTACTCTGGTAACGGACGACTGGTGTGGTCGGTTGAATCAGATGAAGGTGAGAAAATTCAAAATCAACAAAACTCCTCGCATATTTTCAGCACTTTCCCGATTGGTTGGATGAATTTCCATACTCCTGGCATACATAAAATTTACGTAACTCTTGTTGAAGGTGACCCGATCAACTCAGAACTTGCTGCAATTAAATTCACTCATATAGATTTTGGCAGCGAACAAGATGCTTCCTTAACTAATAAATGAGATAAATAAACACCCATAGAAGTTTTGTTTCCGCAATTCGGACAGGTTCTTGCTTTCATAATTAAAGTTATGATTTTCAAATTAATCAAAAAATAAATTTCTCAATTTAAAATCCAAATTACAAAACCTCCATTTAAAACCCCACCCTAATAGAACTTTTTTTCCAAACCCATTCTCTCATTCACTCACCACTCACCTCTCATTCTCCCATTAACTAATTATCAAATTAACAATCATGTCGTATCAAAAGCCGAAATAAAAGCCGGATTCCGATAAAACACTTCTTTTTCGCCCGGTTCATACCCGTTAAATTTAATTTTAACATCCACTTCAACCCGGGAGATCGTTTTTCCAATGAATCCCTGGTCAACCTGTTTATCAAGTGTTTTAATCAGTTTACTTTCAGTATCCGACCATGTGATTAAAAGATTGGTCTTATTTAGCTTACAGGATGCTTCGAAAAGGTCCTGAAGAACTTCTTCATACCCGGGTTTCCAGAAAATATAATCCCCTGCAACAAATACCATTTTAGCGGGATTAAAAACCCGGTTAATGATTGGAATATAGGGTGCCACATGAACAAAAAATTTCCCGAATCTCCCTCCCATATCTTTTATCTCCCACCCATCTGGATTTGCCTGTATGCCTGCTACGATTTTCCCATCTTGTTTATAAACCAGGTAATTATCCCTGTAAAACAAATTCTGCTCCATATATAAAGTGTGGTCGTTGTAAAATTCACTCAAAAGCATTCTTACCTCTTCTTTTTCATGACTCTCAAGCTTAAAAACATTTTTATTTCCCACGGGGAAAAAACGGCTGAAAATGTAAGTGGTAAAATTACGCACAGTTTCAAAATCATTTTGAACTGCAAATTGGACAGACTGAAAATTTTCCTTTTCTATGTAAGCGTAAACGAGGGATTTCTCTGTTCCTTCCGGAAGATTTTTTAAATACTCCCCGGGCTTCTGAAGATAGGGGGCGCCGTTTTTGCGCAGGAGTGAGAACCCCCTGCCCGATTGCTCCATAAGTTTCCCTGAGGTTGGTTTGGCCGATTTTAAGGGAGCTTTGATTGAAAAATAACGGATATACCAGGATGAAAACTTTTTACCGGAGAAAACAGTCTGCCTGTAGCACAAACCTACTGAGCCCAGCATCCGTCCGCTTTTGCGGAGCAGCAGAAAATACGATTCTCCAAGACTTTGCAGTTTTTCCTTTGTTTGAGTATGCTTGTACCTTAGCCCGCCAGGTGTTCCCAACACATTGGTTCTAAGATGCTCAATTAAATCGGCTCCGGGTTTCTGTTCCACATCTACTTTAAGATCATGATAATTGATGACGGATTGATTTTGCTTCATGCCGGAGAGTTTCTTTTTTTGGACCAGGGATTTAAGTCATGAAAAGTATAAAATTATTTTGAATAAAAAGCTGGTATCCTGAAAGTAAACCCCTAAAACCCTAAACCCCTGAACTCCCCAAACGCCGATGGTATATGAAAATCCGGTTGTTCCGAATCGGGTCTTACCCAACTGATCCACTTAAAAGCGACTTCTCCCTCAGGGTTCTTAATACACTTCCCCCGAAATAAACCTGCCTGTAATTTATTATCCGACAGGAGATTTAAGGTCCGGAGTGATTCCATAGGAATACTTCCCCAAACCCTGTAGCCATTGAGAGTATATTCTGAACGAATAGTAATACCATCCCATTTCCATTGATAGTCGAAGTTCCTGTAATATTCAGCCTTATAATCCAGAACGCGGCCCAAAGGATCCATTTCGAGGCCATAGTACGGATTCATTTCTTTCCCTGTTCTGAAGAAAATTTCTACCCTGTCTGAGGTCAATACAGACATTTTATCGTTTGTGAGCTTTTCTACAATGATATTCGTATCAATTACATCGAAACGAAAATAAAAATAATTCTTATCGCACAATGCTCTGAATATGGTTGCAGGGGGAGGTTCTTCATCCCATGGATAAATAAACGATGATAAAGCAGTACTCTTTTTCCAGAAAGCATCAAAGTTCATCCTCTTACGGCCGAAGTAATTATTTTTAATGCTATGAACCTGATAGATCTGCATCTTTTTATCCCTGAATCCGTTATTTAACTTCAAGTCGGTACAGAACGATGGAATATTCCGGGCTTTCGAGAGTTTTCCTGGTTGTAACAGGTTCTTCCTTTATAATAAGCGCCGGTTCCTGGCCGGGGACATTGTAACTCTCCGGATCATTGCCAGCGATGGTCCACTTTAATCCTTTCGTTTTGACCTTAATATCCCCAAGGCTGACACCGACAATATGTTTATTGGAAGTAGGATTAACAATGGCTATGGTAAGATATTTCTTATCTGCCGAATATGCCACAGATATATCCAGATCAGCAGTTTCGCCGGTGAAATCGAGTGGGAGCGTTCCGAAATGATTCCTGTACAGTTTCAGGGGAAGTCCGGTTGCAGCAAAGGCTGAAGATGTACGGTTTGTCTTAATACAGCCAATTACATTCACTGTTTGTGCATAGTTTGCCATAAAATAAAGATCCGAGTTTCGGAAATATTCATGCAGGCCCTTAGCTACTCCAAGGGCATCTTTGAGATGATAACGCACACCCAGTTCTCCATAGATATAATCGCCATACCAGTAATTCCATTCATCCATTGATATTCTTATATCCTTCCCTTTAAGTTCAGGAATCTCAGCCCGGTACCTTCTGTGTGCGTCTGCCTTATCTTTAATTTGTCCGGCTAATTGTCCGATATGTTCCGATAAATCTTCTTTCTCTTTACTGTAGATGTGCTCACTGATCAGATCCATGTTATCGGAACAGATCTTAAGCATGGTTTCACTCCAGTTACCAACCTCACCTACGCCAATAAGTTTAATGTCCGGGTCAACAGCCCGCATGGCAACAGCCACTTTGTTGTGTTTCCGGACATAATCAGATAAAGGCATATGACCCAACTGCCATGAACCATACATTTCATTCCCCACCGCCCACCACCTGACATTGTAGGGTTCCGTGTGTCCGTTTTGTGCGCGGATTTTTCCCTGGGGAGATTCAGCAGAACCATTACAATATTCTAATTCTTCAGCAACCTCTTCTACTGAACCAAGTCCGGTATTCACGGCAATAAAAGGTTCTGCATTTATGATTTCCATAAGTTCCATATACTCATGTATTCCAACATCATTATGTTCAACTCCACGCCATGCCGGGTTTTTCCTGGGAGGTCTTTTATCCCTGTCACCAATGCCATCGCGCCAGTTATACCCGCTAACAAAATTACCACCCGGCCAACGGTAAACCGGAGAATTCAATTCTTTAAGTAAAGCGACAACATCACTTCTCCATCCTTTGATATTATCTGATGGCATAAGCGAAACCGTACCAATTTTAAATTCTCCTTTCCCCTTGCTGATGATTTCAATCCTTACATCATCGGAAGAATTGGAGGCAGTAAATTCAATCGGATATGTATTATAACCGGAGCTGATCGTATTGATTTCTGAAATCAGTACTTCACCACTGCCTGCAACGAGCCTTACACTAACAGGTAGTACTGATTCCATACCTGCCAATACAATCCTGCCTTTATAAGTTTTACCGGTAACCACTGACAGGCTGTCCTGCGAAATTCCCGCTTCGCTTCCATCTCCCGGAACAAGAATTACAGGTGTATGTATACCTGTAAAAGGTATTCTGTTGTCCATTTTTAAAACCTGCTCTCCACCAATTATCTTCCATGGTGAAGCATTCAGGTATTTGAAGTCACCTGTGTTCCAGTACGGATCTGAAGCCACTGCCCATGGATTATACTGGAAAGTTACAGGATAGTAAAATTTACGATCCTCAATCATCTCCGCCCAAAGACCCCCATAGATGCATTTTCCAAGGTGTTCGATAAACTGTCCGTAGACATATTCTGATATAGGTTCCCGTCCCTGATCAGGAGTTATTTTAATATTGGTATCTCCTTCCTGTACACAGGAAAACATGGCAACGGCCAATACAAAAACAATTATTTTTTTAATCATGGTAGTCAGTAGTTTGAACAGGTTTCTCTTTTAATTATTGTTAATAGTGTGCTATTATTTTGCCACAATTTATAAAAAATAGATAACCATTCAATCATTTTTTCATTTAATTCAATACTCTCCGGCTAAATAAAAAGAATTGAATAGGGGTACTCATATAAAAAAACTTGACAGTCCCGTTATTTACCAATTAATTAACTTTCCGGCTATTGTTTAATTAATCCGGACAGGTTATTTTTATAAATTATTTTTCCCGTAAATCCCATAGTTCAGAATAATAAAAGTATGATAAGATCCAAAAACTATATGAATCCGTACCTGGCCGGGGTGCTTTTGGGCCTGGTATTGTTGTCGGCTATTTACTTTTCCGGGAGAGGATTAGGCGCAAGCGGGGGAATCAAATATTGCGTGGTTTCGGTTGTTGGCGCTCTGAGTCCCGGCCATGCTTCCAATTCCCTTTATTTTGGTAAATATTTCGAGGGAGGCGCCAAACCACTGAATAACTGGCTTGTTTACGAGATTCTCGGGTTACTTATCGGCGGCTTTATCTCGGGATTGTATTCAGGCAGGTTAAAACTGAAGATTGAGCGACCGGCGCATGTATCCTCATCCCGCCGTTTGCTGTTCGCCTTTTTGGGAGGCGCGTTTTTCGTTTTCGGCGCCCAGCTTGCCCGCGGATGCACCAGCGGAGCAGCACTTTCAGGAATGGCCGTCCTATCAACAGCAGGATTCGTAATTATGATGGCGATTTTTGGGTCGGCCTATGCGTTTGCGTGGTTCTTCAGGAAGAACTGGATTTGATTGTAACGGCGTGACGGCGTGACGGCGTGATGACGTGATGACGTGATGAACGTGATGACGTGATGACGTGATGACGTGATGAACGTGATGACGTGATGACGTGATGACGTGATGAACGTGACGAACGTGATGAACGTGATGACGTGATGAACGTGATGACGTGATGACGTGATGAACATAACGACCGTAACGACCGTCACGTCGTCACGACCGTCACGACCGTCACGATCTAATAACTCATAACTCAAACTCAAAACTTATTATGTCCCCCTTCATCGACCTCACCAGCTCATCTCCCCTGCTTGGCTTTCTTACAGCCCTTATCATCGGTATCGGCTTCGGCTTCGCTCTTGAACAGGCAGGTTTTTCTTCCAGCCGTAAACTGGCAGGGATGTTTTATGGTTATGACGCCACCGTATTGAAGGTGTTTTTTACAGCGGCCATAGTGGCTATGCTGGGCACGCAGTTTTTGCAGTATTTCGGTATGCTCGATATGAACCAGGTTTTTATAAATCATTATTACGTCTATGCTTCTATTGTGGGAGGTGTTATCATGGGAGCCGGGTTTGTTATGGGAGGCTTCTGTCCGGGTACAGGCATCAGCGCCTTGTCAATCGGTAAGATCGATGCTTTATTTTACTTGCTGGGTGGCACTTTCGGAGCCTTTCTTTTCGGGGAGTTTTATCCCTCCCTCGAAAAACTGTTCCTCGCCGGCTATAAAGGTCCGGTGAAACTTCCGGAAACATTGGGAATCAGCGATGGGGTATTTATTTTCCTTGTGATCCTTGCTGCAGTTGCAATGTTCTGGATAGCAGAAAAGGCAGAGAAACGCTTTGCAAGACCTGATATTACTTCGGAACTTTAATAGTTTAAAAAATGGACTTCCGCTACAAATTTTCAATAGTCCTGATCGTTCTTGGTCTGATTTCCGCGATCATGTCGTTCGGAGGAAAAAATTCATCCTCCCTCCCTGCCGAAGAAATTCTTGCTGTAATGTTAAACGGCGATTATGCAATTTCCCCGGATGAACTCGCGGGAATGGTTGTTGACCAGGATTCGGGAATTCAGATCGTGGACGTAAGGAATCCTGAACAATACAAATTCGAAAGTCTCCCGGGAGCTCTGAATTTACCCCTGTCGGGCCTGCTGTTTCCGGAGTACAAATCCTTATTCACAGATGGATCCATCAAAACCGTATTTTATTCCGACGATGAATTGCTTTCCACCAGGGCCTGGATGCTCGCCATGCAAAAGGGATACCGGAATGTATATTTGCTGAAAGGCGGGCTAAGGGAATGGGACAGTATCGTTATGAAGTCGGAGTTTTCAGGTGAAACGATCACGGCCCGGGAAAACGCACTGTTTGAAAAACGCTACAAAGCCCGCAGGCTCTTTGTTCAATGGAACGCCATGCCGGATACCCTGAAAGCAGGATTCTTTGCTGCCAGACAGAATAAGGATAGGGAATTGGTTGGGGGGTGCGAGTAATGTGCGGCGTGACGACGTGAGGGCGTGACGACGTGAGGATG
>CAYGFI010000062.1:0-24044 GCA_964349045.1 uncultured Chitinophaga sp. | reverse complement strand
TAACTTATAAACAAAATTTTTGTTGAAAAGCTTGTTTTTATCTTAGAATTCGTGATGACGTGACGACGTCGACCCATAACTTCGTAACTCCGTAACCCCGTAACCCCGTAAAAAAATATATACCCCAAAACCTTTGTGTTTAATTTAAAAAAAACTACCTTCGCACCCTGTTTTTAGTGTAGGTTAAATTAAATAAAAAGAGAATGCCTGTAAAAATCAGATTAACAAGACAAGGTCGCAAAAAGAGACCTTATTATCACATTGTTGTATCGGATAGCAGGGCGCCACGAGATGGCAGGTTTATCGAAAAACTGGGGAATTACGATCCCAATTCTAATCCTGCTACAATTGAACTCGATTTCGGGAAATCCCTTGATTGGGTACTTAAAGGCGCTCAACCTACTGATACATGCAGAGCCATATTGTCTTATAAGGGTGTGATGTACAAGAAACACCTTGTTGAAGGTGTGAGAAAAAATGCTTTTTCTGAAGAAGAAGCAGAAAAGAAGTTTAACGTTTGGTTAACCGGAAAAGAAGCCAAAATTCAGGAGAAAATTTCTTCATTAGATCAGAAGAAATCCGATTCGAAGACTAAGCGCATGGAACACGAAGCCAAAGTTAACGAAGCAAGGGTTAAGGAGATTGCAAAAAAGAATGCCAAATTAGTGGAAAGAGCCGCTGGTAAGTTAGCGGAAGAAGTGGTGGAAGAAGAAAATGTCATTGAAACCATAGATGCTCCTGCTTCGGAGGCTCCTGTGGCTGAAGTTGCTGAGGCATCCGTTGAGGTGTCTGAAACAGAAGCTGCATCTGAAGAAGCTCAAAAACCAGCGGATCCTGAAGTAAAAGATTCAGATGGTGTTGCTGAAGAAGCTGAAAAACCAGCCGATTCAGAAGAAAAAGAATCAGAAGCTTAGGATCTTAAATGATCAGAGAGAACTGTTTATTAATCGGAACCATATCAAAGTCTCACGGAATAAGTGGGCAATTGATACTTCGTTTAAGCGGTGATTTTGCTGATGATATAGAACCGGGGGAACCGTTGTTCGTTGAAGTGGACGAAAAACTGGTTCCCTTTTTTATTGAAGACGCCGAGATCTTTCCCGACAGGGCCATATTAAAACTTGAGTTTATATCTGATCCACAAGAGGTTCAGAAATTTACCGGGAAGAACGTTTACCTGGAAAAATCGCTGATAAGGGAAAAGGATGAATTATCTGGAGAAAATGCAGGATCCTTTATCGGGTATTCCTTTCGGGATACATCGTCGGGAATTGAAGGAATAATAAAAGAATATATCGATAATCCGTTAAATCCTCTGTTCCTGGTTACAAACGAATCTTCCGAATTTCTTATACCGGTACACACGGATTTTATCCTTGAGGTGGATCACAAAAAAAAGCAGATGATATTTGAGCTGCCGGAAGGACTGGCCGATATTTAAGACACTAGCCTGAAAGTCTATCCCTGTAACAAAAAAAAGCGAAATCAAAACAAATGACTTCGCTTTTTCTTTTTGCTTGTTCCGGTGTTAATTTGAAGAAACCGTATATTTTAATTCAATGTTTTTCTCAAAGCTTACAAACCTGTTTTTCCATTCGTCAGGAACTTCAAAAGTTATTTTTTTCTGAGCATCATAGCCAACGAGGACCGCGCGGTTGGACGATTTAACTTCGCTGGTTTTCGTGTCAATAAGTTTCTGCTTCATGGCAATACTCTTGTTACCAAGCATTTCAACGCGGGTTTCAACGTGGATCTCATCATCAATGCTTATGGGACTGAAAAAGTCCACTTTAATAGAAGCTAATACAAGAGTTTGGTTGGCCCAGTTAATAGAATCGCCCAAAACCTTTTTGAAATACTGGATTCGGGCGAAATCGTAATAATGCTGGTAAACTGCATTGTTAACATGACCAAGAATATCTACATCATTAAATCGTATTTGTACAGGTGTGTTGTGCCTGTACTGGCTGTTCTCTGTTTCCATAACGTAGTTTTTTAGATGTTGAAGTATATTGAGCAAGTTGGAAAATAATTTCCTATTATGCAACATTCTCGTCACATTAACGTCTTTGTATTAAGAATTATTTCACATTTTAAACTAAATATTATGAGAAAGTATCCTTTCATCAGGGTTTTTGCCGTAATGGCATTTTTTGTTATCCTTACCGCATTTATGCTCCCGCTAAATGTGGAGCAGAATAATTTTACCGGGGAAAAGTTTTCCAAATTATCAATTGCCGTAAAATCGAAAGTTTACATCAAGCAGGGACCTGATTATAAACTCGATATCCAGGCTGATGAGGCAACTCTTAAAAAAATTGAGGTCGAATATGAATCGGATGAACTGACAATAAAATGCAAATCCGGTTCTAAAATTAACGAACCGGTAACCATTAACATTATTACCCCAACCTTAAATGAAATATCTGTTGCCGGTTCATCGGAACTGTTTATTGAGAAAACTTTTGAAACCAGTGAAATGGATTTGAGCATTGCAGGAAGTGGAAATATGAAACTGAATGACTTAAAAACGGAAAAGGTATCTGCAAGCATAGCTGGTAGCGGAAACCTGATGCTTGCTGGCGGAAAAGCAGGAAGTGTGGAGAGTTTCAGCATTGCGGGCTCCGGTAACATAGATGCATTAGGGTTTACTGCTTCTGTTGTAAATGTGGAAATTGCAGGTTCGGGCGATTGTAAAGTTTTTGCTACGGATAAACTAAATGTATCAATAGCCGGAAGCGGAGATGTTTATTATAAAGGAAAACCTGTCGTAAATTCTGAATCCGCCGGTTCCGGAAAAGTAAGCTCGCTTAGTGAATAACCAGAATGCAATTTGAATATCGTTGTTAAAAATTAATTCAATTTCTATTGTCTTGTAATCAAATGGTTGGATAACTGAATTAGTATAATAGAGTTATTCCCTGATTATTTTGAAAAGCCCCCCTTCTCCTAATTTTATTATGGATGAAGGGGCTTTTTTTGTCATATCATCCTGACGCCATTTAACAATATAATCTACGGATTCTTTTATTTCTTCGCTGATCTCGGAAAAGGTAGCCGGAAATTTCTCCCCCGAAATATTAGCTGATGAGGATACAATTGGTTTACCGAATTTTTTTATAAGTTCACAGCAAAAATCATCATCAGGAATCCGTATCCCCACACTTCCGTCTTCAGCAATCAGATTTTTTGCCAGGTTTTTTGCTCCCGGGTAAATAATGGTAATTGGACTTACTGCTGCATCAATTAATTCCCACGCTATTTCAGGTACTTCTTTAACATAGGGAGCAATTCTTCCGGAATGATCAACGAGAATCAGCATGCTCTTGCTGTCTACCCGTTTTTTAATAGCATAAATTTTTAAAACTGCATCCTCATTCGTGGCATCACAACCAAGTCCCCAGACGGTATCCGTAGGGTAGAGTATAACACCTCCGTTTTTTAATATTTCCAGGGCTTTTTTTATATCCTCTTGCATACCAGCATCATATTGTTATAATAATATTTAAGTATTCCCAATTAAAGCATGAATATTTCAGGTCTATTTCATTTCGGATTGTCGATTGTGGATTGGTTTACACAGAAATGAAGTTGTTGAATCCGAAATCATCCAGGTAGTGATTGGTTAAGATTTTCTGACATTAAATTAGTTTTTGATATAATTTCATTATTTCATGCGCTGTTCTGTCTTCCCTGAAAAGCAAGGCGTGGTTATAACCCTCGTCAATCATTGTCTTTTTCAGATTGTGATTACCCAGAATACTGTTAATGGCTTCTGCTATTTCTCCGGGTTGTAAGGGATTGACATAAATGGAATTTGGTCCGCCGGTTTCCTTCAGGCAACCTCCGCTGCCGGTTATAATTGGTATGCCTGAATTCAGAGCCTCCAGGATAGGGATACCAAATCCCTCGAAAGATGAAGGATAGACAAATAACTCCGCCATCTGGTAAATTCCCGGAAGATCTTCCCGGGAGAGGTTGTTAAGGAAAAAGATATCCTTCACATTATTTTGGGAAATATATGCTTTGACTTTTTCAAAATAAGGAGTAGCCCTGCCTACAACAACCAATGGAAGCTCTATATTATTCTCATACTTTGCCTTAACCAGTTGCAGAAGGTTTTTCCTTTCTTCAATAGTCCCTACATACAAAATATAATTTCGGGGGAGGGTATGCCTGGTACGCAGGGAGTTTCGTATTTCAGTTGAACTTTTTTCATAAAACAAAGGGCTGCATCCCTGGTAAATGACATGAATTTTCCCGGGACTGATTCCGAAAAAATAAATAATGTCGGCCTTTGTCTGTTCGCTGATAGCCACAATCGCATCGGCATGCCTGCAGCTTCGGTGAAACTTGTTTCGATAAATAGTTCTGTCAATCCTTTTATACAAATTTGGATAGCGAAGGAAAATCAGATCATGTATGGTTACAACCGATCGGGACGAACTCTTTGTTATATTAAGGGGGAGTTCATTGGAGAGACCGTGAAACAATTGTATTTTTTGCTTCGCAATATCCCTACCCATAAAAACGGATCTCCAGGATGAGGGAAACTGCTTAAATGGGAACGATTCAGGAGTAATTATACGAGTATTTTCAGGCGGGAAATATCCTGGTATTATACTTTTTCCAGGTGAAAAAAGAAAGTATTCGTTTTCAGGAAAGAGGGTACACAATTGGGAAATCAGGGTACGGCTGTAATTACCTAATCCGCTTTGGTTAAAAAAGGCTCTTTTTGCATCAAATCCGATTCGCATAGAATTATCCGTATTACACAACAACATTATATTCTCTCAATGCCTGATTCAGAGATGTTTTCAGATCTGTGGAGGGTTTGCGCGTTCCAATGATCAGGGCGCATGGGACCTGGAAGGTTCCTGCCGGAAATTCGCGTGTGTATGACCCGGGGATAACCACAGAGCGGGGAGGAACCATGCCTTTATATTCAACAGGACTTTTCCCGGTTACATCAATTACCTTTGTAGAATTTGTAATAACTACATTCGATCCAAGCACGGCTTCACTTCCTATTCTTGCTCCTTCAACAACGATGCATCTTGAGCCTATGAAACAATTATCCTCGATAATAACCGGGGCTGCCTGAACAGGTTCCAGAACGCCACCGATCCCGACTCCCCCGCTAAGATGAACATTTTTGCCAATCTGCGCGCAGCTGCCAACTGTTGCCCAGGTGTCGACCATGGTTCCCTCATCCACATAAGCGCCAATATTAACATATGAAGGCATCATGATCACTCCTTTTGCCAGGTAAGCTCCATAACGGGCAATGGCATGAGGAACAACACGTACGCCTAACTTTTCATAATTCTTTTTCAGGGGAATTTTATCATGGAACTCAAACGGTGAACATTCGATCGTTTCCATCTTCCGGATTGGGAAATACATAATTACAGCCTTTTTTACCCATTGGTGGACGGTCCATTCACCGTCGATTTTTTCGGCAACCCTGATTTTTCCCTGGTCCAGAAGGCTGATGGTATCTTCGATAGCTTTTCTTACCGGGGAATCGGAAAGCATATCCCGGTTTTCCCAGGCCTCATTTATAATTTTTGAAAATTCCTCGAACATGTTTATTGGTTTTTGGGAGCTAAAGGTACAATGAAAAATGATTATCGGAAATTCAAATCTTATGAATAAATTGCGGAAAAAATTTCATGGATTCATTGTTTGGAATAAAATTACCTATCCAGGATCCTGTATCAGTTTTTTTACTGATTCTGATTTTTTTTCTTTTTTCCCCGCTTTTCGCCCGAAGGTTCAAGATGCCAGGGATAATTGGTTTGATTTTATCAGGGATACTGTTAGGCCCATTTGGCCTGAATCTGATTTCACAGGATATCGGAATTACAATGTTTGGAACCGTAGGACTTTTATACCTTATGTTTCTTACCGGCCTGGAGATCAACCTTATCGAATTATCAAGATTTAGAAAGCATGGTTTTGTTTTTGGCGCTTTGACGTTTTTCATTCCTCTGTTTATAGGCTTGCTGATTACCTATTACCTTTTTAAGATGCCGTTTAAAACAGCGCTGTTATTTTCCAGTATTTTTTCCACACATACCTTGATTTCCTATCCCATAATCAGCAGGTACAGCCTTACGCAGATAAAGGTAGTAGGAATTACAATCGGCGGAACGATAATTACAGATACTGCAGTTTTATTACTACTTACCATTGTTTCCGCATCAACACAGGGGGAGATTGGATGGTTGTTTTCATTTAAGCTCGTACTTTATTTTCTTATTTTGGTTGGGTTTACAGTTTTCTTGCTTCCCAGGGCAGGGCGATGGCTGCTAACCAGGCTGCAGGGTGAAGATGGCTACCAGTTTATTGGGGTATTAATGATGGTTTTCTTTTCCGGGTTTCTGGCGAAAATATTGGATATCGAGCCAATAATAGGGGCATTCTTCGCCGGATTGGCTTTGAATAAGCTCATTCCACAGAAATCTCCCTTAATGAACCGCATAGTATTTATCGGTAATAATTTATTTATCCCGTTTTTCCTGTTAAGTGTCGGTATGCTGATCGATATGTCGGCCTTATTAGCAGGACCATCTGTTCTTTTAGTAGCATTTATAATTATTATCGGCGCTATTCTTAGTAAATATCTTGCTTCGCTGGCAATGCAATTCATATTCGGCTATTCAATTTCTGAGCGAAACCTGATGTTCGGTCTTAGTACATCTCATGCTGCGGCCACGATTGCTGTTGTTTTGGTAGGATATCAATTGAAACTGTTTGATTCGGACCTGATGAATGTTGCAATACTGATTATTTTATTTTCCTGCCTTCTGGGGTCAATTGTAACAGAAAAGGCAGCACGGAAGTTATCCTATATATACAAGCACGAAGACAAAAGTGAGGAATACCAGCAACCGGAAAGAATTTTAGTTCCTCTTGCAAATCCCGGGACATTGGAGTTTCTGATGAGTTTTGCCTTTACCATCAAAAAGTCTGGATCAAAGGAGCCAATTTATCCTTTAACTGTACTTCAGGATGATGGCTCAACTCCCCGGAAAATAATTCAATTCAACCGGAGTCTGGAAAAATTCCAGATAGAGGCATCATCTACCGAAGAAACTCTAAGCCCTATGGTAAGGATTGAAGTATCCGCTGTCGACGGAATCCTCAGGGCTGTCAAAGAAAAAATGATAACCAAAATCATTATCGGTTGGAATGTTAAAATATCAGCCAGTAACCTGATTCTGGGTTCCCTTCTGGAAAAGCTGATCGAGAAAGCTGATAAAATGCTGATGATTATTAACATCGATAAACCATTAGAGACTTTCAAATCCATTAAAATATTTATACCTCCTGATGCCCGGTTTGAATTTGGCTTCGATAATTGTATCAGTACTTTTATATCATTTTCCGGGAGATTAAAGAAGGAGACTATTTTTTATTGCGATTCTTCTACACAAAATTACCTTGAAACAAAAATCAAAATTCAACTTTTTGATGCACAGAGTTACAAAATAATAGAATTCAATGATTGGATTAATTTTAATAATTATTCAAAGAGCCTTAAGGTAGATGAGTTACTGATTTTTTTCAATTCACGTCCAAAGTCATTTTCTTACCAGATTTATCTTGATAATATTCCAAGGATCTTAAGCCGTTATTATAAAGAATTCAGCTTTGTGCTGGTTTACCCGGAAGACCAGGTTCTGTTGGATGACACCCTCAGCAGCAGGCTTGGCAATTAGCTTTATTAACATTACCGGCATTTCAGCGGGTACATTTTTGACCCCTTTATAAACCCATTAGAAAATAGAGATTTTCAGACTTGTATTTTTATAATGCATTCGATACCTTTAATATTTGTTAGTTTAAAACAAAAAATACCTACATCCGGGGAATATATAGACGCAATATTTCGTCTATACATTCGTTACCAAACATACTAAAAATGACATTCCTGATAATAAAGTTCCCAAATTGAGAATTAATTTTTATATTTGCATAATTCAAAATTTAAAATGGAGCGTATTTATTCGAAAAGTACATTAAGAGAATATTGGGAGAAACATCCTAATTCTGAGCAATATTTAAAGACGTGGTATGACACAGCAATGAATTCTGATTGGAAAAACCCAAGTGATATTAAGATGACATATGCAAATGCAAGTATTCTAAAGAATAGCAGGATTGTTTTTAACATTAAAGGTAATTCCTACAGACTGGTTGCAAAGTTTAATTTTGAGAAACAATGGATCTTTATCAGATTCATTGGTACACATGCAGAATACGATAAAATTGATGCCAACATAATTTAAAACATTAAAAACATGAACATAAAACCTATTAAATCTAATTCTGATTATCTGGAAGCATTAAACAGACTTGATGTCATTTTTGACGCGAAAATTGGTTCACCTGAAAGTGACGAAGCAGACGTACTTGGACTAATGATCGATGAATATGAAAAAAAGCATTATCCTATTGACGCACCAGACCCAATTGAAGCTATTAAAATCCGAATGGAAGAAATGCAATTAAAGCAAATAGATTTAATTAATGAAATTGGTGGGAAAAGCAGGGTTTCTGAGATACTTAACCGTAAACGTAAACTGACAGTTGAAATGATCCGTAAACTGACCACCAGATTAAATCTTTCACCTGGACTGTTAATAAACGATTATCCACTGACCCGATAAATAAGTACGGTTGGTAACAGCACCTACCCACAAGTAGGGATTTGTCGTTCGTATGAAAAAATATTGAAATGCTAAAATTTAGAAATTCGCAGAAGTCTTTCTTAATCCACCCTACCTGCGGGTAGCTGCAAAACGTAAACTTTTCAAATCCCGAAAACTCCTAAACAACATTTTCACCCATTCTGGGTTCTAAATGTTGTTTTTCAAGCGACAATTTGTTTTAGATTATTAATGTTGTGAAGTTCAGGATTGTATAATATGTGGCTAAATTTCAGGACCAGGCAATCTTTCTGATTCCCAGAAATACTCTTAAGATTACATATAAACTAACCAGGCTGAAAATAATAGTTGCCCCGCTTGGAATATTCAGAAAATAAGAAAGTATCAGCCCCGACACCGATCCTGTAAATCCGATCAGGATGGAGAGAAAAATAATCTTTTTATAGTCTTTTGTCAGCAGGTTCGCTGCATTTTGCGGAATTGTGAGCATGGAAAGCAACAGGATAATCCCGACCAGCTTGATGTTGAACACAATAGTCAAGGAAACAAGCGCCATCAGACTGTAATTGATAAACCCGACATGCAGGTTTAGCGAAGATGCATAGTCCTGATCGAAGGAAATATAGTGTATCCTCCTGAAAAATGCTGAGAAAAACAGGATGATAACCAGTGTAAGGGCCGCTAACATCATCAAGTCGGTACTGTTTACTGTTAGTATACTGCCGAAAAGATAGGTCATCAGGTTCGGGGCATACCCGGGTGTAAGATAAATGAATATTACTCCAATAGCCATTCCAAGCGACCATATCATAGCAATAACGGAATCATTCCGGATGTTCCCTTTACGCGTAAAATATTCAATGCCAAGTCCCGAAAAAACAGAGAAAATGGCTGCTCCCCACACGGGGTTAAATCCAAAGAAGTAACCTATTCCTATCCCTCCAAAGGAAGTATGAGTTATTCCCCCGCTGATAAATACAATTCGCCTGGAAACCACATAAGTTCCTGCAATTCCGCAGCTTATAGCAGCTAAAGCTGAAGCCAGAATTGCGTTTATAAAATACTGATAATGGATCAATTCAATAAACTCTTTCATTATTTGGATTTTATATGTTCCTGTAAAACTCTGTGAGGAACCGGGCCGTGCGCAATAATCTCAACCGGACAATTATAAACATTCAGTTCCTCCTTATTAATTTCATTTGAGGGATGATAATGCAGGTTCCCATTAACGCAGGCAATGGTTTTAATATAGCTCGAAATAGTTCCTATATCATGAGAAACAAGCAAAATGGCAATTTCCTTATTTAGTTCTTTCAGCGTTTCATATAGCTCAAATTCCGAACGGTTATCAACGTATGTGCTGGGTTCATCGAGAATCAGAAGACGTGGGTTTGAGATTACCGCCCTTGCCAGAAAAACCCGCTGAAGCTGTCCACCTGATAGCTCTCCAACCGGATTTCGGGCGATATTACTGAGTCCTGACTTTTCAATCAGCTCATCAGCTTTTTTTTTATCCACACGGGAAAATCTGAAAACAAGTGGTTTTTGAGATGTAAGTCCGGAGAGGACTACCTCCCTGACTGATATGGGAAATTTTTTATCAATTAAATTTTGCTGGGGGAGGTACCCGATGTATTTCAGAAAATCATCTGGTTTACCGGGAAAGCGGTAAATAATATTTCCGGTTTTTGGTTTTATGACGCCCAGAATGGTCTTCAGTAAGGTCGTTTTTCCTCCCCCATTGGGACCAATTATTCCAATGAAATCATTTTCATGAACGACGAAATTAATATCCCTCAGCACAAGCTTATCATTATAGCCGGCATTCAGTTTTTTTATTTCAAGGATTTTGTTCATTATTATTTTAACTATCTGTTATTAATTTATTTAGTATCTGCCATGAACTGATTAAATAATTTAATCATTTGTTCTTTCCATTCAGGATCCATTGGGTCGACAGGTATTATTTCAGCATTAATTTCATTTGCAAGAGAACGGGAGTTGTCGATGCTGAACTGTTTCTGAACAAACACAGAATGAATATTTTTTTCTTTTGCCAGGTCGATTATAGCTTTAATATGTGCCGGGTGAGGTTCTTTACCATCGAATTCAAGAACAATTTGTTCCATACCATAATCTCTTGCCAGGTAAGCAAGCGCGGGATGATAAATTATGAAACTGTGACCTGCTAATTTATCCGAAATTGAGCCGAAGAGTGATTCGATGCTATCTACCTCTGATATAAAAGAATTGTGGTTTAACAGAAAGACGGTCGAATCTGATGGATAAAGTGATTTAAGTGCGTTAAGGATATTGAAGGCAATAATTTTTACATTCCGGGGTGACATCCAGGTATGGGGGTCAATCCCATTTTCATTCAGTTCATCATGCGATTCTTCACTGTCCTGGTGGTGATCGTGACTGCCTTTAATCAGGTCGATTCCCTCAGAAAGATCGAAAATCTTCATAGAAGAATTCGTCCCTGTGAAACGAGGCATCCAGGATAGTTCAAAATCGAGATGACCTATTTGAAAGTAAGCCTGTGAGTTCACAAGAAGATTCATCTGTCGGGCAGTTGGTTCATAGCTGGAGTGAGATGCCCCCGGAGGGATCATTACATTAACCTTTACTTTGCTTCCTGCAATGGTTTCAACAAAATATTTCTGTGGAAGGACACTAACCGTTATCACTTTATCTGCAATTGGTTCAGGGGATGGATTGCAGCAAGTTAAAGCCAAAGAAATAAGTGCAATAGTGAGGGGAACAGGTTTCATTTATAACCAAAATTAGTTGTTAAATTAATTATGCATCATGATTATAAGTAGCATCGGGATTATGATCCCGCTTCTTTTTATTCATAAATTTTATAAGTGAAGCTCCTTTTTCCGGAACCGGGTCAAATCCTTGTCCTCCCCATGGGTTGCACCTCCCAATTCTATAAATTCCGAGTATAAGTCCTTTAATAACTCCGTGATCTTTCAAAGCCTGAATGGTGTATTGTGAGCAGGTCGGAGTGAAACGGCATGAATTGTGTAAAAGAGGCGATATTGTCATCTGATAAACCTTAACCAGAATAATCAAAAATCCGCTGATAAGCCATCTGATCCCTTTAGATAATGGATTTTCAAGGAGCAATACCTGGATTTTATTTCTGAACATAGCCACAATTTTTACAAATCCCGAAAATGACAAATTGGTTTTCCAGCTTTGTGAATCCTTCAGGAAGATTATAATCCTGAACAGAAAGTTCCTCTAAACAGAATGTGGTTTTGCAACTTCTACATTCAAAATGAACATGATCAGATTTCTTTCCACTTTCAACATTTCCTGTTACCAGTTTGTATTTTACAGCCTCTTTGGATAAAATTCTATGAACTATCTTTTTATCGACCAGGGAGTTCAGATTTCTATAAATGGTAGTCCGGTTGCAGGTTCCGTTCATTAACAGCTCCAATTCCTTTTCATTGATTGCCTGTTTACACCCGGACAGTACATTTAACAGTTCAATTCTGTGTGATGTTAAACTAAGGTTACTGCTTCTTAGAATTTCTTTGTAATCCATCTGAAAATTTTTGCAACTGAATTGCAAATTTAAGAAATTCCGGGAAAATATTTAGACATTTTCTAACTGTTTTTTTAAAAAGTTATTTCCATATTTGTGCTCTCAAAATGGCAGGGTAACAATTTGAAGTCAAAGAACTGAATTATCTTACAAACTGTCAAAAAAAGCATAAAATGAATAAAATAGTAAAACCAGAATCAATGAAAGAAGCAGTAGCTATATTATGTGCCGGGGGACCTGCACCGGGCATAAATACAGTAGTAAGTTCAGTAACAAAAATATTTCTGAATAACGGATATCAGGTACTGGGTTTAAATGGAGGATACAGATCATTATTTGCTGCTGAACCCGCTTTTGAATACCTGGATTTTGAATATGCTGATCAGATATACAGTCGGGGTGGCTCAGCTCTTAAGATGAGTCGTTACAAGCCTAAAGATGATGAGTTTAAGGTAGATTTTTTCCGGAGGAACAACGTAAAAATTCTGGTAACTATTGGTGGAGACGATACTGCTTCAACAGCGAACCGTTTAGCAAAGTATCTGGCTGAGCAGAAAATGGACGTGAAGAACATTCATGTTCCCAAAACAATTGACAATGATCTTCCACTTCCTGAAGGTACTCCAACATTCGGGTATCATTCGGCAAAAGAGGAAGGGGTTAGAATTGCTTCAACAATTTATGAAGATGCCCGCACAAGCGGAAACTGGTTTGTAGTTTCTGCAATGGGCAGGGAGGCAGGCCACCTGGCATTTGGAATCGGAACCGCGTGTCATTTTCCGATGATTATTATCCCGGAGATGTTCGATAAAACCAAAATTACTTTCGACAAGATCACCAACCTGGTAATTTCTTCAATGGTTAAGAGGCGATTGTTGGGAATTGATTATGGAGTGGCGATTATCTCAGAAGGTGTATTTCATTTTATGAGTGACGAAGAAATCATTGCTACCGGCATCAATTTTACCTATGATGATCATGGCCATCCTGAGTTGGGAAATGTTAGTAAATCACATATTTTCAATATGCTGGTTCAGCAGAAACTCAAGACCTTGCGTATTAATGTGAAGAGCCGTCCCAATGAAATGGGTTATGAACTGCGTTGCTGCCGGCCCATTGCTTATGACCTGAATTATGCTACCCGTCTGGGACTTGGCGTTTATATGTTATTTAAAAAGGGAGTGACTGGTTGTATGGTAACTATCGACAGAGCCGGAGAGATATCTCCTCTCTTCCTGAAGGATGTTGAAGATGATAAAGGAAAGGTAAAACCCCGCCTGGTAAATATAAATTCAGAAAAAGTTCAGTTGATTTTCCGGAATAATTTGCATTTTATCACACCTGCAGATTACAGAGGAGCAAAGAAATATGTTCAGAATCCTGAAGAATTTGATTTCTATAAGATTCTTGATTGGAATGAAATGGAAAGTTAATGTCCCATTGCCAAATAGCACAAATATAGGGGGAGAGGTTGGGATTGGGTAAATAGGTATTGTGAGCAATCTACTAATTAATTTTCCTTCCCACTTATAAAAGAAATTAAAAATTGGTATATATCACTTACCTTGTCCCTTCCATATTGCATTTCACTCAATTTTGCTTTATATTTCACTAGTGAATTATAAAACTTAATGTCATGTCAGATTCCACAAGTAAAAGGGGAACCATTGCTATCCTGACCGGAGGCGGTGATGTTCCCGGCCTTAATCCGGCTATAAGAGCAATTACCATCAGAGCCCTCAGAGAAGGTTACCGGGTTTTGGGATTAAGACGAGGCTGGGCAGGAATTATGGAACTCCGGAGTGATAATGATGCTGATAACAGCGATAATTTTCAGATATTAACTGAGGAGATCGTAAATAAAGCAGGACGTACAGGAGGGACTTTCCTTCATACCTCCCGCACAAGGCCAAGTCATGTTCCCAAAGACATGGTTCCTGAACATCTTCAAAGTGTATACAATCAGGAAATTAATGATCTTACCCCCGAGGTTTTAAAAAACCTTAAATTCCTGAATATTGATTTTCTGATTCCTATAGGTGGAGATGATACACTTTCTTATGGGGTAAGGTTGTATCAGGAGGGAGTAAAAGTAATTGCAATTCCCAAAACCATGGACAATGATGTACCTGGAACGGATTACTGTATCGGGTTCAGCACCTGTGTGACCCGTACCATCAATATGACCAATACACTTCGTACTTCAGCAGGATCGCATGAAAGAATTCTGGTTCTTGAAGTTTTTGGTCGATATGCCGGATTTACCGCCATGTTGCCCACAATGGCCGGCGCTGCTAACCGATGTGTTATTCCCGAGTATAAATTTGACATTGAAAAACTCACCAGACTGCTTGTGGAAGACCGTCAGCGGAATCCCAGCAAATATTCGGTAGTGTTAGTTTCCGAAGGGGCTACCTTTACTGGCATGGACAAAATGGTTTACAGGGATCAAAAAAAAGACATGTACGGACATTCCAAGCTGGGTGGAATTGGGGATTTAGTCTCAGAGAAAATAAAAGAATTGTCACCGGAATTTAATAACGGGAAGGCCATTAATGTAATTAATCAACAACTTGGTTATCTTGTAAGAGGAGGTGATCCCGACTCAATCGATTCGATAGTTCCCATGGCATATGGCAATCTTGCGCTCGATCTTATCCTAAAAGGTATTCACGGGAGGCTGGTAGTGCTCCGAAACGGTCGTTATGATAATGCACCGCTGGATGTGGTAACATCATCGAAAAAGCTGGTTGATCTGAAAAAATATTATAACGAGGATCGTTACCGCCCCCATTATAAAAGTTTTGAGTTTCAGCCGTTATTTATTATGACAGGCTCTACTTAAACCCTCTTCATTTTAATGTTTCCTACTGGCATTGATATCAGGAAATATTAAATATTCTGCCGGATTAGCAGGTTAATTTTATTTAAAATAAATCCATGATGTTGAGACTACTTCAGATCGTGCAGTTCTCAATGCCGGTAAAGCCTCCTGGAGACCTGCATGTGTTGTGAAGGTTACCAACTTGAAATTAGACGGTCCTTCAACAATGTTTCCTTCGTAACCCATGGTTTTTATTTTCGTGGCGTAATCCTCTGCATACCTTTGGTTTTTAAAGCTCCCGACAACAACATAAAATCCTGAAACAGGGGTCTTTGGGTTAGAATTTTCGTATTCAGCAAGCTTTTGCTCATACTCAGCGCGTAGTGCATCAAGTTCCCTCTCATAGGCTGCAGCATCTTCTTTAACCTGCTTTTGAAGTTGATCATTTTGAGCTACAAGTGCTTCAACATCTTCCTTACTCATAGTCGATTTTCCAAACCATTGATTTACTTTTTTGCAGGAAGAAAAGGAAACAATTGAAATTGCCAGAATATAACAGATTGTTCTTTTCATAATCATTTGATTAAATATGAAATAAGTCATTTTAAACAAAAATATAAATTCATGATAAAAAAAACCACTTTTCACATTATAATTATCAACAATTTGATTTTTTCAATATTTTGGCTGAAAACTCCATCCTGAGAATCAGCGGAAGATTCGTATCTGATCAGCGCCTGAAGTTTTTAATATACATATCAGTATTATTTGCTAACCCTTATCTTTAGGCGCTCCAGACATCAATTAGTGGTTATATGATCCAAATTTGGAAAATATTACTTTTTAAAAACATAGTATAATCTTTGTTTTCTCGTTTCCTCAAACGTGGAAAAAGCTTAAATTTGTTTGTTGCAGATTTTATAAACAGCTTTAACCTATTCACTATGGCAGATATAAATGTTAAATACCTCGGGCTTGATTTGAGAACTCCTCTTATCGCCGCTTCTTCGGGCTTAACAGATAATATAGATAACCTGAAGCGTTTTGAAAAACATGGTGCAGGGGCTGTAGTGCTTAAGTCCATCTTCGAAGAGGAGATCCGGATTGAAAAAGATGCCTCTTTGTCCAAAATGAGTTCTTCTGGCTTTATTTATCCGGAGTCTATGGAATTTTATGATTATCACGATGGCGCCGATAATGAAAGCACTTTTCGTTATCTGGATCTGATCCGCGAAGCCAAGAAAAAACTCAGTATTCCTGTCATTCCAAGCATTAACTGTGTTACTGCCGAGCAATGGACCGATTACCCAAGGTTGATTCAGGAAGCAGGTGCAGATGCTCTGGAATTAAATATTTTTATTATTCCTTCGGACCTTACCCGGACCAAATTTGATAATGAGAAAATCTATTTCGATATCGTCAATGAAGTTAAAAAGCAAGTAACTATTCCCATTTCTCTGAAAGTAAGCTTTTATTTTTCTGACCTGGCCCTCATGCTAAAAAGGCTTTCTGAGACTGGAATTGCCGGGTTAGTTCTTTTTAACAGGTTTTACAGCCCCGATTTTGATATTGATAATATGGAAGTTACTTCCGCAAGTGTATTAAGTTCACCTGGTGATTTTTCTCCTTCACTGCGATGGATTGCTATTATGAAAAACCATGTTTCATGCGATCTGGCTTCTTCCGGTGGTGTACACGATGGGAATACTATGATCAAAATGATCCTTGCCGGAGCCAACGCTGTTCAGGTAGCCTCGGCATTTTATAAAAACGGGATTGATTATGGTGACGAACTGATCAATGTACTTCAAGCCTGGATGAAGAAAAACAAATATAAGAACATCAATGAATTCCGTTCATTAATGAGTCAGCAAGAAACAGAAAATCCTGCTGTTTTTCAAAGGGTTCAGTTTATGAAGTATTTCAGGGGACAAAGGTAGTTAAACAAGATCACAGGCATCCGCAGGCATCCAGTGCGCATCTTTCCCATCCCACTTTACATTGCACCCGATAGGATTAGTTACCGGAATGCTTATTGACATCCCATGGGTCAATTCATTTAGAGTCCGGTCAAGATCATTTATGGTCATTTTTGAGGTGTCGCGGGGATAGTCCAATCCACGACCGGTATAGACCAGCTTACGATTTTGGTCGAACACATAAAAATGCGGGGTTCTCAGAGCGCCGTATTTTTTAGCTATCTCCTGTGATTCATCATACAGGTAATGCCATGGGAATTTATACTTTTTCATCCGTTCAACCATGTGATCGAAATCATCTTCAGGATAGGTGTTTTTGCTGTTTGAATTAATCGCGATGAAACGTACCCCATCAGATACATATTTAAGCGCTGTTTTCCTGGTTTCTTCGTCGGAACCAATTACATACGGACAATGATTACAGGTAAAAAAAATCACCAGATACGGATCGTTAAAATCTGAAAGATTGTATGTTTTACCATCGGTGGCCGGTAATTGAAATGTTGGAGCCTGTGCTCCGGTTTTTAATGTAAAAGCCATATTGATAAAGATTTATAAGTATTAAACAATTAACAGTTGTAAATGTTGAATACAACAAGTTAGCCAAATCAATCCTGCAATTCAAAGATACAAAGAATAGGATAATGATCGGAAAGCGTTGTCTCTACCTTTTCAAAAAGCAAGGGTTTAAAATGTGTATCGTGAAAAATATAATCTATTCTGAAGTATGGAAAGATCCCCTGATATGTGTTCCCTGTTCCTTGTCCGGAACTGAGAAAGGCATCTTTCAATCCTTTTCTCATTTTACGGTAAGAATATGAAACAGGCGTGTCATTAAAATCTCCGCAAACGATTACCGGATATTCAGATGATTTGATATGAGAAGAAATGGCATCAACCTGGGCTGAACGTTTAATAAATGCGGTTTTAAGACGGGATGAAATATCTCTGATTTCCCTGAGCTGCTCATCATCGTATCTCAGTCTCAGTGAATCCAGAAAATTGTAGTTTCTTTTTTGTAACTGAACCGATTGGAGATGATTATTATATATTCTTATCGTATCGGTATTTATTACAACATCAGTTACAATTGCTTCATTGCTGGTATTCGGAAAACTTATGGTTTCCTGATTAACAATGGGATAACGGCTAAAGGTAGCTATCCCGCAACCCGAATTCTTATCAATTTTAAACGAATATTGAATATAGCTATAAGGCGTTTCCGAAAAGAACTTTTTAATCTTTTCTGGTTGGTAGTCACCTTTAGAACTGCTGTAAAATTCCTGTAAACATATAATATCGGGGCGTTCACTACGGATAAAATTCAATATATCCTGATTGGTTCCGGATTCGGAAATCCATTCATAAATATTGAAAAGTCTTACATTATAAGAAAGTATTTTAACCTGGAGGGGATTCTCTTTAACAAATCCTTTTTTCCGGTCCTTCTCCAAACGCAATGGAATAAATGCGTTCAGGTGATTCAACCCAATAAGGATAACAATAAAAGATACCAGGAACTCCTTTTTAAAACGGAATATCCAGTAAAACATGAATAGCGCATTTATCAGAAGAATATAGGGATAGGCAAGTCCGAAAAATGCCAGAACCCATATTTTTGCCGGTGAAATAAAAGTCGAAAAATACGAAAGAAGCAGAGCAACTCCGGCGAGGATATTAATGTAGAAGAAAGCCCGGTTAATAAAATGTCTCAATACTGTTACAGATTAATTGGTTTTAATCCTTAAATTTAAGCTTCATGGCGCAAAGGCGCAAATAAAAAGCGCAGATTAATGTAGGTTTTCACTGAGTTTACTATATTATTTGTGCAATTAAAAAATTATTGTGCATAAGATTTACAAATAACCGCGCAAACATTGCACCATTCGAGCATTTATGTTTAATCCTTCCCCATTTTAAACAAAGTTTCCTTTTCCTCCCTGGTCAGAGTATCATAACCCGATTTCGAAATCTTATCAAGGATAGTATCCAGATTCTTCTGTTTTTCTTTTTTAACGGCATTATACACATAATCATTGGATGTGCGTTTGTGTGTTACTTTTAATTTTTTACGAGGCTTAAGAAGCGAAAAAACACCATCCATAATCCTGGTAAACCACATTGTAATATCTTTTCCCTTTTTATACCGGAGAATAAAATAATAACCAAATAATGCACCTCCCATATGCGCAATTTTTCCTCCTGTATTAATTGAAAAGTCTACCATCGACGACAAAATAAATCCCACTAGGGCTACCCAGATGATTTTAACAGGCCCGATGAAGACAATATATATGGTATGATTTGGAGCATAGGTGGCAGTTGCAATTACTATGGCCATTACGGCGGCTGAGGCTCCCATCGCGATTGAATCGGGGGCCTGTTCATTCAGAACCGGGAGCAGGTTATAGGAAACTACATACAGCAGAGCGCCAGATATCCCTCCAAGAATGTAAACATTCAGCAGTCGTTTTTCATCCAGGTAAGAGAGAAAAATTTTCCCGAACCAATAAAGCCACAGCAGGTTAAACAGGATATGAAAAAAATCTTTGTGAAGAAACATATAGCTGAGGAATGTCCAGGGTTTGCGCAAAAGGGTTCCCAGATCGGCAGGGACAGCCAGCCATTCAATAATAGTATAAACCTTTTCCTGAGCAGAAAACAGATACAAAAAGATAATGGCAATGTGAAGTGCCAGAAATACCCCAAGATTTAAATAAATTAGACGGGTAAGGGAGGTCCCGTTTTTATAAGAATCTTTTATTTCGTCAGCTATGTTCATTTATAATAATAAGTTAGAGGGATTCTTTATCCGGCGATTACTCATATTTTTAAGCGCTTATGCTTCATATCATAATTTTAATAAAAGGCATTTCTGTCTTTCTTCCAGAGCTTTATCATCACAAACCCAAAAAGCATTCCTCCAAGATGGGCGAAGTGTGCTACATTGCTTCCCGGTTGCATTAAACCCAGGTAAAGTTCAATAAGGCCATATCCAATTACAAAATATTTTGCCTTAATAGGGATTGGCGGGATAAGCAACATAAGCTGGGTGTTTGGGAAAAGCATACCGAAAGCCAGCAGAACACCAAATACAGCGCCGGAAGCTCCGATGGTCGGGGTAAGAAGCCCTACGGCAAGCGCTTTTGCTTTGGGGTCACCCATACTATATAACCTGTCGATAACATCTGGTGTAAAACTGTCAATGTTATAAGTCTGAACAACATAATTCATCAGGGGATTCAGCTCGATAAACAACACCAGTGTATGCAAAAAAACCGCTCCTAATCCGGTAATCATATAATAAATAAAAAAACGCTTACTACCCCAGACCTGTTCGAGGACTTTTCCGAACATCCACAGAGCAAACATATTAAAGAATATATGACCCAAAGAGCCATGCATAAACATGTGGGTTATAATCTGATAGGGATTAAACAAAGGAGAACTGATAAAATACAGCCCCATGACATGATTTAAATCGGTATTAAATGCCTGGCGTACGGCCAGTGTTCCAAGGAACAAAAGAGCGTTAATGATAATCAGATTCTTTACCACAGGAGGCGTACTGCCGGTTCTTCCAAAATATGTTGCCATTATTATTTAAGTGTTTTTTCTATTTCTTCACTGCTAATTATACTGATTACCTGTTTCCCTGATGGTGAATAATTCGGATTTGAACATGCAAATAACTGGTCCACCAGATTTCTCATTTCTTCCTGTTCAAGAACCTTGCCATATGGGATAGCCGAAGCCCGGGCAACGGCCCGCGCAATCTTTTCTTTTGCTTCCAGATGAAGGTCTCCCTCAAAAGATTTATAGATTTCAAGCATTTCTTCGATGACTTCTTTCAAGACTGCATTTTTGACAGTAGCCGGCATTCCATTGACAATAATGGCATTGTTTCCAAGATCTCGTATATCGAAACCTAAGTGATTTATATTATCAATTAAACTCATGAAAGTAACATAATCAGCATGATTTAGTTCGATGGTTTCAGGGAAGAGAACTTGCTGTCCTGTAAAAAAATCATTAGCCAGGGAATTGAGATTTTCCTCATAAAGGATCCTTTCATGAGCTCTTTTCTGATCGATAATCATAAGCCCGGATTTTACGGCTGTCAGAATATAACGGTTTTTGACCTGCAGGAACTTATTTCCTTCTGCTGGTTCAGAAGCAGCCCTTTCCGGTGTCATATTAAGCCCCGTAAAAAAATCCTTACGGGCCGTTTCAAAAGGATCAGCAGACCCAGGTAAATTCTCTCTGTCACGCCAGGTGTTTTTAACAGGGAACTGATGATCATTTTCAAAGGGATTGAATTCTGTATTAATATTAATATGTGGAGTACGGAACCTTGTTTCGCTTCTCAGTACCGGAATATCAATTACTCCTTCTGTATTAAAATCCAGAGAAGGCATAAGATTATACCTTCCAATCGATTCTTTAACAACAGCCATAAGGATTTGCCAGATTGCAGGTTCATCCTCAAATTTTATCTCGGTTTTGGTTGGATGAATATTTATATCGATTTTTTCAGGCTCAATTTCAAAAAAGATAAAATATGAGGGGATGGCGTCAGAAGGTAAAATTTGCTGATAAGCCTGAATAACTGCTTTGTGGAAGTAGGGATGTTTTATGAAACGGTTGTTCACAAAAAAGAATTGTTCGCCATAAGTTTTTTTCGCGTATTCGGGTTTGCCAATAAATCCATCAATTTTAACAAGACTGGTGTCTGTAATAACCGGGATGAGATTCAGGGTGAGACTCTTCCCAAAAATCGCAATGATTCTTTGACGGAGGTTTGTTTTGGGGAGATTATAGATCTGAGAATTATTATGAATCAGCGAAAACTCAATCCCGGGATGAGCCAGTGCAATATGATTGAATTCAGTAATGATATGCCGGAGTTCGGTGCTGTTACTTTTCAGAAATTTTCGACGGGCAGGAATGTTATAAAATAAATTTTTTACAGAAAAATTGCTGCCATCCTGACAAACAGCAGGTTCATTGAGCAGAATTTCGGAGGCGCTGATACGTATATGAGTACCAAGATCGTCGTCCTTCCTTTTTGTCTTTAAACTTACCTCTGCAATTGCAGCAATTGATGCAAGGGCCTCTCCGCGGAATCCTTTCGTACGGATTGAAAATAGGTCGGTAGCAAAACGGATTTTTGATGTTGCATGCCGCTCCCAACATAGACGGGCATCGGTTTCCGACATGCCGGAACCGTTATCAATAACCTGAACCAGTGTGCGACCTGAATCTTTAACGTTTACAGTAATAATATCTGCAGCGGAATCAACAGCATTTTCAACCAATTCCTTAACCACGGAGGAGGGTCTTTGAATCACCTCTCCGGCTGCAATCTGATTCGCTACCGAGTCGGGTAACAGTTGGATTATATCAGCCATTTAACGGAATAAAAGGAGCCAGGAAACGAACAAGAGGAAGAAAATGATCAGAATAAGCCTGAAATTAGATTGTTTGCGTACTTTTTCGTCTCTTTTGAAATAGGTTTTCATTGCTCCTCTCCGGATCGTAGGAGTGTAGTGACCTTGTGGCATATCACCCGATTCAGCCTGTAATTTGCGTAACCGGGCTTCCCGGGCTTCCTTCTCCGGATCATGGTAGAGCGGGCGATAGGTGAATCGTTTATATTCCGGTAATTTAAACAGTCTGGGTAAATTCATGTGTAATAAATTTAATCTGCAAAGTTATTTATATTTTTTAATTACCTCAGGATGGAAATTTTTAAAACATAACTTAATTAAATAAGGAACAAGGATTGCTTTCAGAGACCTTGCTCAAAGCAATCCTTGTTCCTTAAATACCAATTAATTAAAAAATCATTCTCCAGCCTACATCTTCCACTTGATCGTACATCCAACCGCCCTGGTTTCAGTAACTGCTAAGGGTTCACCTTTCATAAGTGAACTGATAGCATCCTGCACATAATGCTTATCTGCCTTCGCGGCATCGTCTGCATTATTATCAATTGCGCCTATATAGACGAGCTTCAGACCATCGCCCGTTTTATTTACAATGTAAACATGAGGCGTTCTTTCTGCCCCAAAACGCCGGGCTACCTGCTGTGAATCGTCCCTGAGATAAGGAAATTTATATCCCTGGGTTTTTGCGCGTGATTTCATCTCTTCAAAAGAATCCCCGGGTTGAACTTTTTCATCATTAGGATTTATTGCAATAACAGGATATCCCTTTGCAGCATATTTTTCATTGAGGGCCTTTATCCGGCCTTCATATTTTTGAACAACAGGACATTGGTTACAGGAAAAAACAACGATAAATCCCTTGGCGTCTTTATAATCAGCGAGGGAAACCATTTTCCCATCGATATTCTTCAGACTAAAGTCATCAACCTTGTCACCAACTTTATACTGAGCATTCAACTCAGTGACTATTGTCAGCATAAGTACTGCAAATAAAATGGATTTCAGTGTTTTCATAATATTGAGATTAATGGTTTATAAATTAACTATTGAGTTATAAAAAGTCTAAAAGAATTAAAGCATTTTGTCAATTATTCCTCTAAGCACTTTATCATCAATTGCTTTGCTAATAAATTGTCTTTGCTTATTTGCATTATTAAAGATCAGAGTAGCAGGGATATTCCCCTTCCAATCGGGATCAACATCTTTCATCCACAAATCGTAATCCATCTCATTAATTAAAACAACATTAAGACTGATCTTTTGTTGTGTTAAAAATGGAATGAGCCTGCTATCAAGCTGACTTGGAAAATCAAGGCTGGCCAGGGTAAACTCAACCTTATCATTGGGGTATTCTTTTGAAACCTTTTCAAAATAGGGAATCTCGATTACACATGGGCCGCACCAGGTTGCCCAGAAGTTAATTACATGGATTTTATCACCAGGTTCGTTTAGCATGGCTTTAAGTTCTTCTTTTCCGATTTTCTTAACCTCCTGCGAGAAAAGAAACACCGAAGAAAAAATCCAGACTAAAAAAAATAAAAATGTTTG
>CAYGFI010000061.1:8783-24342 GCA_964349045.1 uncultured Chitinophaga sp. | reverse complement strand
TTATTGATCAGTTGAATTCGAGGTTGGAGCTGTTATTATCGGCGCTTGGAAGTGAAAGGAAAGAAAAGGAATCTCTTAAACAGAATAACCTGGAGCTTCAGAAAAAAGTTAAAATTCAGCAAACCCAAATTAGTGAATTGGAATTGAAATATGCAAATTTAAAAATAGCCAGGTCCCTGTTGGCTGATAATGAAGATTCGCACGATGCGAAAATCAGGGTAAACAGGATAGTGCGGGAGATTGATAAATGTATTGCTCTTTTAAACCGATAGACGGGGGAAATTAAATGGATGATAAATTATCCATAAAAGTTAATCTGGCTGAGAGGTATTATCCCCTCAAAATTGACAGAGACGATGAAGAAAAGATAAGAAGAGCTGCCAGACTGATAAACGAGAAAGTATTACAATATAAGCAAAAGTACGCAGATAAGGACACACAGGATTTTTTGGCAATGGCTGCTTTGCAGTTTGTAATAAAAGTGATGGAGACTGAAGATCAATTGGATTTGACCCCATTCGAGGAAAAAGTGAAAGAGATTAGCGATCGAATGGAAGTTTTTCTAAACAAAGAGTAATAGCGTTCTTTTAAATAGATCAAGATTTTACCCGCATTGTTTCTTCAATTATTTGTGAAACTCAACACTAAGTAAATTGGAGGTGCACGCAAAATGAATAAAACAGGCCTTAATCCTTCGGGATTTCTCTATTGAGAACATTGGAAGTTTGACTCACTTTGGTTCCTCCACCCATGATGTAAAGGGGTTTTACTAAGTATTGAAGAAACTTTGCGGGTTTTTTTATCCCTATAAGTGAAAAAAAATGAAAGAGATAATTTTATTAATAGTATCCGTTATTCCAATGTTGTGGTATATCGTTATAGCAGCCGGTGGTCTGATTTTTGGCAGCGTTATTTCTTACATAGCGATTCATGCATCAATGAAAAAGCGCAGTCAGAATATTATCCGCGATGCTGAAGCAGAGTCAGAAGTAATTAAAAAAGAGAAAATATTACAGGCAAAGGAAAAATTCCTGCAACTTAAGTCGGAACACGAAAAGATGATCATCGACAGGAATGCAGGACTGGCTCAGCGTGAAAATTCCCTGAAGCAGAAAGAAATGTCAATTTCTCACAAACAGGAAGAGATACAGCGTAAGAGCAACGAAATAGATGTTGTTCGCGAAAACCTTACTCTTCAACTGGAGAAAATCGATAAGAAAAAAGAAGAACTGGAACGAGATCACCGTCAGGCTGTTGAATTGCTGGAATCTATATCCGGGCTTTCAGGGGAGGAAGCAAAAGCTCAGCTCATTGAATCGCTTAAGGACGAAGCCAAACACGAGGCGATGTCGCACATCAGCGAAATTATTGAGGAAGCAAAATTAACGGCCAATCATGAAGCCAAAAAAGTTATTATTGAAACTATTCAAAGAGTTTCAACAGAGACGGCCATTGAAAATTCAGTAACCATTTTTAACATTGATAATGATGAAATGAAGGGCAGAATTATCGGACGGGAAGGCCGTAATATCCGTGCCCTGGAAGCAGCCACCGGAGTTGAGATAATTGTAGATGATACTCCCGAAGCAATTGTTTTGTCGGCGTTCGACCCGGTACGCCGCGAGATAGCAAGGCTCTCGCTTCACCAGCTGGTCTCCGACGGGAGAATTCACCCTGCCCGTATCGAAGAAGTTGTCGAAAAAACAAAAAAGCAAATCGAAGATGAAATCGTGGAAGTAGGAAAACGAACTGCCATCGACATGGGTGTTCATGGTTTGCATCCCGAACTGATTCGTATGATTGGAAAAATGAAATACCGCTCTTCATACGGTCAAAACCTTCTGCAACATTCACGGGAAGTTGCCAATCTTTGCGCTATCATGGCCTCAGAACTCGGACTAAATGCTAAACTTGCCAAACGTGCCGGCTTACTTCACGATATTGGTAAAGTTCCCGATGATGAACCTGAATTACCACATGCAATCCTTGGTATGAAACTTGCTGAAAAATTCAAAGAGAAGCCCGAAGTCTGCAATGCCATTGGCGCTCATCATGACGAAGTTGAGATGTCAAGCCTTTTTGCACCAATCGTCCAGGTTTGCGACGCCATATCTGGTGCACGACCCGGCGCAAGAAGAGAAGTGGTTGAAGCTTATATCAAGCGACTTAAAGAACTTGAATCCATGGCCTTATCTTATCCCGGTGTTTTGAAAACTTATGCTATTCAGGCAGGACGTGAGCTAAGAGTGATAGTGGGAGCAGATAAAATCAGCGATAAAGAAGCTGAATCCTTATCCTATGACATCGCCAAAAAAATCCAGGATGAAATGACATATCCCGGCCAGGTGAAAATTACTGTCATAAGGGAAACCCGGGCAATCAGTTACGCTAAATAATCCTGAAATTAATGAAGGTTTTAATCACGGGTACCGCCGGTTTTATTGGTTTTCATCTTGCCGGGCTTCTGCAAAGTCAGGGTCATGATGTGCTTGGACTCGATAATATAAATGATTATTACGATGTTAAGCTTAAACTAGATCGTCTGAAAGAATCCGGATTCGATTCAACAAACATCGAATACGGTAAAATAATTCATAGTCATACCCGTGAAAACCTGGACTTTGTAAAACTTGATCTTGATGACAAGGAGAATATTTTACGAATTTTCAAGGATTTCAAACCCGAAATCGTTATAAACCTGGCCGCCCAGGCAGGGGTCAGGTATAGTCTGACAAACCCGGATACTTATATTAAAAGTAATATACAGGGATTCTTAAATATTCTGGAAGCCTGTAGAAATTTCCCGGTGAAACAATTATTATACGCAAGCAGTTCGAGTGTTTACGGGCTGAATAAAAACATGCCGTTTTCAGTGCACAATAATGTGGATCATCCCGTAAGTTTATATGCTGCCAGTAAAAAGGCAAATGAACTAATGGCACATACCTACAGCCACCTTTTTGGGATACCTACTACCGGTTTGAGATTTTTCACGGTTTATGGTCCCTGGGGAAGACCGGATATGGCCCTTTTCATTTTTACTAAGGCAATAATGGAAGAAAAGCCTATTGAAGTTTTTAATAATGGCAAAATGGAGAGGGATTTTACTTATGTGGATGATATCGTGGGAGGAATTAGCCGCATGTTAGACGTTTCTCCGGTTTCAAATCCATCCTGGAATCCCGAAAGGCCCGACCCGGCAAGCTCATCGGCTCCTTACCGTTTATATAACATTGGAAATAGTCAGCCCGTAAAACTTATGGATTTTATTTCAGCCATTGAGGAAAAGACAGGCAAAAAAGCTATAATGCAAATGAAGCCTATTCAGGCAGGTGATGTACCCATGACCTGGGCCGATACCTCTGAACTAAAGTCGGATTTTAATTATTCACCTTATACACCCGTTCAGGAAGGAATTAATCGTTTTGTAGATTGGTTTATCAGGTATTATTTTCCCGGGTAAATTTGCATTTTTACAACCCCCAAATTCCACTTCCGGCTCTCCATCCTCATTAGTTTTATTTTTTTTGATGCTGTTTCCTTCTTGTCACAAAGCCCCTTTTTCACAAAATTATTATGTTTCTTATGGTTACGTTCCAGCAACCACTTTAAAATCTACTTCCTCACCAACCGGATGTAATAAACCGGTCCGGCAGTATTTCCCTGGAGTGCCTGAAATTTTACCCTGATAATGTCCTTGCTCCTGACCATTGAGTTGGGAATAGCATACTCCACATCCTGAAACTTCGATTGGTTCCATCTTCCGGTATTGTTTTCGGTCAGCAGCTTCTCATCATCAATGTAAATATCAAATTTACTTCCTCCCCATTCAGCGCCCCAAAAGCGTACAATAAGGCTAAGGTCGGTTTCAGAATTGGTTTTCATTTCGTAACTGAAATAGCCACCTCTGCTTGCATCGCGATAGAATTCATCATTTGAATTGCCCGAATTTGAATTTTCCTTTTGGATAGCATGGTCGGTTTCCGGTTGTTGTTCTCCGGTGGCTACAAAGTCGATAGTGCGCTTTTCAAGGGCAATCTTTTCTTTTTCAACCGTTGATATGGAATCCAGATATGTCTGATATCCTTTGTTTGTCAGCGCCAACCAGTACATCATGTACCTTGCATCGTGAATGTGCGAAAAAGGCTCCAGTTTTACATCAATAGGATTTTCCATTTTTACGTTAATTGTAAAATTCAATGGTTCACCCTTCACTGGCACTAATTTGTCTGCAATATTTTGAATGTCATCTTCAACCAGAATGGGTGCCTGGTCAACTGGCAACATCTTTCCGCCCGGGTACTGACCCCATCGTCCGTCGTTTGCAACCAGTCCCTTTAAATCATCTGTGCCGGTTTTGGCGCCAAGCAATATGGGGCCGTGCATAAAAGCAATGTAATTGGGGACATTGGGCAAACACCCTATGGTATTGTGCATAGGCAATACCACTTCAACGACATCGCCTTTTTTCCAGTTTCTGTCGATGCGAATATAGGAAGAAGGAAGGGCAGAATAATTTACTTCTTTCCCGTTTACAGTAATTATCAAAGAACCTTTGTTTACCCATTCCGGATACCTGACCATTAGCTTAAAACCCGAAGAACCTTTTGTTATGGTCAGTTTTGTGCGTTCCTCAACTGGAAAACTAGTCTCCTGTTTTATCTTTATATTTCTCTCTTTCCAGTTGAGTTCCGATGCAATGAACAGGTTAAGGAACAAAGAATCGCCCGAGTGAGTATATATAAACTGGTTGTATTTCCCATGGTTCTCCATACCTGTACCAACGCAACACCACATCGCTTCGTTAGGCGCCGAATAGACCCTGTAGTGACGTGGACGAGCAGATGTAAAGTACACATATCCACCATGCTCAGGGTGTTGAGACGAAAGGATGTGATTGAATAGGGTACGTTCGAAATAATCGGCATATTGGGCCATTGGGTGCAACCTGAACAAATCTTCGGTCAATTTTAACATGTTGTATGAGTTGCACGATTCGGGTCCATCGACATCGTTAATATAGTCGCCACAAGATGCTACACCTGGAAAATGCTCCCTACGGCTATTGCCCCCAAAAGCCAGAGAACGATTTGCTGTAATTGTTTCCCAGGAGAAGCGGCCTGCTTTTTCATATTTATTATCATCACACAGTTCCGCAATTCTCACAAAACCAATAAATTTTGGAATTTGTGTGTTGGCATGTTTGTTATCGAGATTGTCAATCCCTTGCGACAAAGGTTCGAGGAACATTTTGTGCGAAAATCTTTTAGCGGCTATTAGGTATTTCTCATCACCCGTGATTTGATATGCATCGGCATAAGTTTCGTTCATCCCGCCATGTTCTGAGTTAAGTATCGATTGCATCTGCTCATCGTTAAGGTCAGATGTAATGTCGATACCCCAATCGCAGAACTTTAAGAACAAGGTTTTGGCTTCTTCATTGTCACAATATAACCAGGCATTCCTTAGCCCGGCATACATTTTATGCAAGTTGTAAAACGGAGCCCAGGCAGAATTGTAAATACTAAAATCGCCATTTTTGAAGGCCGGCCACAATTTTTTACTGTCAGGAAAGCCGCCAACATAGCCAACTCCCCAGTCTGAATTGTTAATGGTATTTGCCTTCTGGCATTCTTTGAGTTCCTTAAGCATATATTCCATCCGCGATTTGCACTCCTTGTTACCGTTAGCAGCATTATTCATGGCCATAGCCGATAGGTAGTGCCCTGCCACATGGCCATCAAGGCCATCCCAATTGGGATAGCATTTGGCTTTTTCCGTTAAACCGGCTTCTTTGCGGTAAGGCGCCAGCAACCGATCAACATCGTATTTCATGAGTACCTCTACATTTAAGTCACGGGCATGTTTAAACGGCCCGTCGAGCAACTTCACATCCGATATTGGAAATTCATTTTTGTAAAGTTTATCCTGTGCCAGAATTGAGCCGCAAAACAGGAAAATAGAAGTAAGTAAGCCTACTTTTAAGTTTATAATTATCATTGATTTATGATTTATTCTGCCCATGCCTTACCTTCAGGTGTACGTCTCCATTCGAAGTAATTATCCAAAACCTTAAGCGATGCTTCACTTGGAACCGAACCAATGCAGGGTACAGGCCCAAGGTACATTACTGCCGGATTCTCGATTCTGAAAGCCGGCCATTCAGGGACGTCTTCACTATTTGGATGCCCGTATCTGGCGAAGTTGGTCCAATAAGTTCCCATTGCCTCCGAGATTTCAAGATCAGATTTTGAAGTTTGTGGATTTGCAGCATCGAGATGCATAAACACATAAGCCACATCCTGACCGTGTGGTGAACCATAACCGTAACGTGGAGAATCTTCAGGATAATCGGGGTGCTGATCGAAATAGTAATAGAATACTTTCGACTTTCCGGTTTTGGACTGAAGGCGCGCCCAGCTCCATGTGTGCCATCCGAAGGCGGCATCACGGGCAAGGTCTCGCGCTGTTTTCGGAACTGAATTCTTACCAACCGGATAGGCTTTGATCAGCTCATCGGCAAATTTGCCATAACGCCTTTTTACCCCATTAATATACTCTTCAGGGGTTTTCTCTCTTGAAAAGCTTGCACCTTCATCGGAGTTATAACCAATAAGCACTGGAACATCGTTGTATTTTCCGGCTTGGTAAAGCTTATGTTGATCATCGGGAATAACATAACCGTCAACTATGGGCCAGGCTCCACCCATACCCATTCCCATAGGAAGATTTTCTGCTTCAATTTTGAGCAAATCTGCAATGGAAGAGGCTCCTACTTTTTGAACATATTCAATACCTGCCTGCTCTGCCTGTTGTAGGGATTTCATATTTTCACCGGGGAAAGTGGTCGGGCGTGTTGGCCCGAACGAACCTCCGCTTTGGGAAATGGCACCATGGAATAATCCTTTAGCCAGTGGTGATGCACATAACATGCTCACCGAAATTCCACCGGCCGATTCACCAAAAATTGTAACTTTATCGGGGTCGCCACCAAAAGCAGCAATGTTGTTTTGAATCCATTGCAAGCCGGCAATCTGATCGAGTAAACCGTAATTTCCTGAGACGTTGTGAGGATTTTCGGCACTCAACTCCGGGTGAGCTAAAAAGCCGAGTTGGCCTACACGATAGGCAATGCTCACCAGTACAACCCCTTTCCGTGCAAGATGTTCGCCATTGTGAACAGGGTCGGAAGTAGAACCAAAGCTGAACCCACCACCGTAAATCCAAACCAGTACAGGAATTTTCTCATCAGGAGATTTTGCGGGGGTCCAGATATTCAGGTACAAACAATCTTCACTTTTACCTGAAGGTGGTTTTCCACCCTGCATAGGTGCCGGTGCGTATTCGGTGGCGTGTTTAACATCTGTCCATTTTTCAGCTGGCTGCGGTGCTTTCCAGCGTAAGTCACCTAAGGGAGGGGCGGCAAATGGGATACCTTTAAAAACCCTTAGTCCGTCTTCAATAGTCCCTTCAACAATTCCTTGTTTAACTTTTACCTGTTCCGGTGGAAGAGAAGAACAAGCATTCATGAAAATTGCGAATAGTATTGAAGAAAAATAAAATAAATACTTCATATTTTCCAGAATTAGTTTATAAACAAAACCTGTGCAAATTCATAAAGGCTTCGTCTCCAGCTTTGCCACTCGTGAGCCGTATTGGGAGAAACAAAAAAATGTGTATTCATTCCCAGCTCTTTGAGTTTTTCAGTGTTTTCCCGGGGATTTCCACCAAAGCCGGTCCTGGGGTTTTCAAGTTCTCGGCTGCCATAACTTATAAACACAAGTTTTATTTTTTCCTTAAAGCCAGGTGCATTTTCAACATCTTCGGAACTAATACTCCCACCGCTAAACATACCGACATGTGAGAAAACTTCCCTTCCGGGCTTATTTAACACTAAACTGCCACCAGTCGAAATTGAACATATTATCCTCGCTTCCGGTAAACTTCATGTAAAGATCATTAACCCCGGTAATTTTTTCCACTTTACAGGTAAACGTTTTCCAGGTTTGCATGTCGCCTGTAGAGCTTACAGTACAAGTACCAATAAGAGCACCTGAAGGATCACCAAGGCGGAGTTCTATCTGGCAGTTGTCGGTTATCCCTGCAAGGCTGGCACAAAACTTTTTTGCTCCTTTTTGGCCAAAATCGACCCCTTTAATTTTTATCCAGTCACCGTTTTCGATGTTGCAAACATTCATTCCACCTTTTTTACAAATTTCAGTATATATGCCTGATTGGGCATTCATTGTTTCGGCCTCTACGCGCTCAAACGGATTAATATAAGCCAATTGAGCCAGCCCGTCCACCGTATTCACCATTGTGTCAATAGTTCCATCGGCATTGTGTTTAAACTGGTCGAGGCAAAGGTTTCGTTTATAAACCGGAGGGATATTAGCTTGTTTTGCCACCACACGGTTATGATATGCCTGGTACCACTCGCCATTAAACTTAAAAATTGCCTGATGGTTATTGTTATCATTAAGTGGAGGTTGCAAAGAAACTACTCCCCCATAAGTAAAGCCCGATGTGGGACTTGTGCTTTTCATGTAATCAATACGCATTTGTGCACGCGGATTTGCCGAATAGGAGAAATAGTAGATCCCATTGAGTTTGTGCACCCAGGATGCTTCGAAGAAGTTTTGTGCTGTTAACGGGATAGCAGGGCCGTCCACGCTAATCATGTCGGGGTTCAATTTGATGACACGCACATTGCTGTCGCCATTTCCGCCAAAGTACATGTAGGTTTGACCGTCATCGTCGATAAATGTCATTGGGTCGAAAAGCCACATGTTTTGGGCTGGCTGAACACCCGGTGTACTGTTTTCAACTAATGGTTTGCCAATGGGATCAACAAACGGACCCAGGGGGTTGTCAGCCATAGCTACACCAATGCCATTTCCCCCGTTACCAAAATAAAGGAAAAATTTACCATCGCGTTCAGAAACAGAAGGAGCCCAGCTTCTGACTGCCCACGAACAATTTTTGGGAACTTCAAATACGATACCATGATCGGTCCAGTTTTTTAAGTCACTACTTGAAACGCAGACAAGTGACTTCATTTGATAACCTGACTTATCATCACCGGGGTTTTCATCGTCATTTGAACAGTATATGTAAACCCTCCCGTTATAAACAAGTGCTCCAGGGTCGGCTAAGTGACGGTGCGAAACAATAGGATAATCAGCCAAAGTATATTGACAATATCCCAATAGGACAAAAAACAGTATTGCAAATGTTTGACTTTTGAGTTTCATTATTCGATCGAATTTAGATGTGGTTAAAATTAAATTTACAACATTTTAATTTTCACTGATTTCAAATTACCGCTATCTGAACTATTTCCATATAACACCTCGTATTCACCCGGAGTTACAGCCATTTTGCGCTGGCTCCAATCGAAAAACTCAAATGATGCAGGTGACAGGTTTATTGTCGCTTTGTTTGTTTTCCCTGCCGGTACTTCAACGCGTTGAAAACCCCTCAGAGTTTTCAACGGACCGTCAACATCGTTCACTTTCCGAACATATACCTGAACGATTTCGGTTCCATTGCGCTTACCGGTATTGTTAACCGGAATGGTAATGCTGATAGTCTCGTCAGCTTTAATGGTGGTTTTGCTAAGTGTTGCATTTCCAATTTCAAATTCGGTGTAACTCAATCCAAATCCGAAAGGGAATAGGTAGTCTGTTGAGTAACGGTATGTACGGCCTTTCATTGAATAATCCTCGAAATCGCCCAGGTTTTCTGAGTTTTTGTAGAAAGTTACAGGTAGTTTTCCCGATGGGTTGTAGTCGCCAAAAAGAACATCGGCAACAGCTTGTCCGCCCGATTCACCTGCATACCATGCCTGAAGTATGGCATCACAGGATTGTGTTTCGGGAGTTAAGGCAATGGCCGAACCGGAACAATTTACAAACAACACTTTTTTACCCGCTGCTTTCAACGCTTTCAAACAATTGCGCTGAACCGAAGGAAGTTCAATGTTGGTGCGATCCCCACCCTTGAAACCGGGATAGGATACAGGCATCTCTTCACCTTCGAGCTTGCCTGATAATCCACCGACAAACACAACCGTTTCAATGCCTTTCAGTTTGTTAATGAGTTCAGTATAATCAACATCAACTTCTTTGCCGAAATCGAATTCGATGTTGGCCTGCCAGTTGTTGAGCTGTGAATAACGAATTTCAATTTTATAATTCTTACCGGCTTCTGCCTTAAAAGGGATTCGGGAAGACAATGTACGCCAGTTGTTGCGTACCTGAACAGACTCACCATTAATAAACAGTTCGAAGTACCCGGTAGCACCTCCCTTAAAAACAAGTTCTTCCGTAATTTCCGGGGTGAACTCGGTTTCGAATACTGCCGAAAAACCTTCGAGCTTAACACCCGAGGCAAATTCATGTTGTCCGGCGGTGGTCATTTTTATGGGGTCAGTAATTTGAGCTGTTGAAACCACTTCACCCTTACGATCCGGATTGTTCCAGTAAGTGGCCTTAAACCCTTGTTTTCCATCAAACGAAAGCTCCTTGAAATAACTTTCAGTTACCTTATCTTCAACAAGATCACAAGCTTTGTCGTAGAAAATCTTGTCGTCATCGAGTTTAGTTTTTATACCATCGAGTATGGTAATTGTGCGAACCGGAGTGCCATTATAGTTACCCCACAACATCACTTTGTCGTCGGCATTAGGTCCAATAACAGCTACTTTTTTGGCAGATTCAGACAATGGCAGGATGTTGTTATTGTTTTGGAGTAAGGTCATGGTCTGGCGTGCCATTTCAAGCGCAAGTTGACAATGCATGTCGTTATTAAGAACAGATGCAGGGATTTGCGCCCAGGGTACGATCGCATCATCGTCAAAATCGCCCAGGTCGAAGCGACCCATAAGCACGCGCATAAGACTCCGGTCGATATCTTCCTCCTTGATTAAGCCTTTTGCAACTCCTTCAGGCAACTTTTTGTAGGGATAATTCTCCCACACACACTCCACGTCGGTACCGGCCAATACACCTTTTGATGCAGCATGTACAGGAGTTGATGAGACTTTGTGAGTTGTATAAAAGTCGGTAATAGCGCCACAATCCGATACAACGATGTGTTTAAAACCCCATTCATCACGCAATATATTTTGTAACAGACGGGTGCTGCCGCAGCATGGTTCATCGTCCAAACGTTGGTAGGCACACATTACCTGGCGCACATCAGCCTCCTGAACCAAAGCCTTAAAGGCTGGCAAATACGTTTCCTGAAACTCTCGCGGGTTTACATTATTAAGGTTCAGCTCATGGCGACTCCACTCGGGTCCGGAGTGCACAGCATAATGCTTGGCACAAGCCAGAAGTTTTCGGTACTTTGCATCGGCAGGGCCTTGCAAGCCCCTGACTACCTGAACGCCCATGCGGGAAGTCAGGAAAGGGTCCTCGCCGTAGGTTTCCTGTCCGCGTCCCCATCGCGGGTCACGGAAAATGTTCACATTGGGAGTCCACACTGACAGGCTCAGGAAACGTTTGTTTTCATTTCCCCTTTGAATCCACTGGTGGTATTTTGCCCGTGCTTCATCCGAAACGGCATTGTAAATAAGGAAGATTAATTCATCATTGAATGAAGCGGCCATGCCAATGGGCTGGGGGAAAACGGTTACGCTATCATTATTGGCATATCCATGCAAGGCTTCACTCCACCAATTGAATTTTTTTACGCCCAAACGCGGAATGGCATCACTCTGATCACACATCAAAACCGCTTTCTCTTCAAGCGTTAAACGTGAAAGTAAATCTAATGCCCGTTCGTGGGAACTAAGATCCGGATTTTGATAAGGGTACGTCTGCGCAATTAGTCCGAGTGAGAATAACAGGCTTAATGAGATAAGAATTGTTCTTTTCATTTTTTTGTAACTGCGTATTTATTCGTCGGCATTTCCATCGATAGTCTCAATAGACCCATCATCACGATAAGTAATCTCAACAATTTTCATGCTGCGCAGCCAGGTTTTCCCACCCGATAGTTTACTGTCGTGATGAAACAGATACCATTTCCCTTTGAATTCAACAATGGAGTGGTGAGTTGTCCAGCCTACCACCGGGGTAAGAATGACACCCTGATAGGTAAATGGGCCGTAAGGGTTTTCGCCGGTGGCATAGCACAGCAAATGAGTATTTCCTGTTGAGTAGGAGAAATAGTATTTGCCTTTGTATTTGTGCAGCCAGGGAGCTTCAAAAAAACGACGGTTTTCATCGGCTGTTTTTAGCGGATTGCCATAAGAGTCGAGAACCAAAACATCGCGCGGTTCTTCTCCGAACTCCAGCATATCACCAGAGAGTTTGGCAACTTTAGCGCATAACGCAGGCTCGTCATGTTTACGAAGGTCATCGTTATTTTCGTACCTCCCTGTTTTGTAGCGTTGCAGTTGTCCTCCCCAGATACCTCCCCAGTAAATATATTTACTCCCGTCATCGTCGGTAAAGACAGAAGGATCGATACTGAAACTACCCTTCATGGGTTCAGGCAATGCTTTGTACGGTCCTTCGGGTTTGTCGCTAATGGCAATACCTAAATGGAAAACATCCTGTTTGTCTTTTACAGGGAAATACATATAATATTTTCCGTTTTTACTGGCAACATCGTTCGACCACATCTGGCGACCAGCCCATGGCACATCTTTAATATCAAGTGCCACACCATGATCAATCACAATGCCATCAGGATCTTCCATGGAATACACGTGATAATCACGCATGTCGAAATGTGCACCGGTATTGTCTTCCGGAATACCCGATTCAATGTCGTGGGAAGGGAATATGTAAAGTTTTCCGTTATAAACATGTGCCCTTGGGTCGGCGGTATATATGTCCTTACTTAAATGTCTTGGTTTCTTTACCATTACTATATTCTTTTATGAAATCAGTTTTATTCTGTCATGGCGGCTTCAATAATTTTTGCCACGGCAGGTTTTGGTTGAAGTTCACGGTCGAATAGTAATGGATAATCTTTACGTCCACGAACAGGCCAGTTGTTGCGCCATGTCTGGTTGTCGTGTACACCCCAGAGTGTTACCCGGCTTATTTTATCGCAATGTTTGATGAAAAGCTTAAAGAAATCGGTGTAACGGTTTGTCAGCTTTTCCGACATTTCAGCCGAAAGGCTATCGGGGAAAGGGTTGTATTCTGCTCTCAGTTCAAAGTTGGTTGAAATTTCGGCACTTACTTCCTGTGAAGGCCATGGTAAAACGGTAATATCCATTTCGGTGATCATTATTTTAACGCCCAATTCAGAAAAAGCCAGAATACTCTTTTCGAACTCGTTAATGTCCGGAACATCAATATTAAGGTGCCCCTGCATTCCTATAGCATCAATTTTAATCCCTTTTTCCTGAAGTCCTTTTACCATTTTCACAACACCTTCGCGCCGGCCGGGATTAGCCATAGAGTAGTCGTTATAGTACAATTCACAATCAGGGTCGGCTTCATGTGCAAATTTGAATGCTAATTCAATATAGTCTTCACCGATAATCTTGTAGAATTTAGTCTGGCGGTAATCACCGTTATCTTCAATGGCCTCGTTCACCACATCCCAGCCTTTTACGCGACCCTTATAACGGCCCACTAAGGTACTGATATGCGTTTTCATGCGTGCGATCAATGTATCGCGGGACACATCTTTTCCTTCAGAATCGACAAATAGCCATCCTGGCGCTTGCGAATGCCAGATAAGCGTGTGGCCTGTGATCCACATATTGTGATCTTCTCCGAATTTGACAAACCGGTCGGCATCTTCGAACTTGAAAACACCTTGTTCCGGTTGTATTAAAGCGCTCTTCATACAATTTTCAGCCACAATGGCATTGAATTGCGAAATGATTAACTCATTTTCAGCAGAATCTGAACTTGGTGTTTGATTCGCGTTCAGCGCTGCTCCAATTAAGAATTTATCTTTAAGCGCATCTTTTAAAGTGACTTCTTTTTGTTTTGCAGGTGTACATTTCATAAAAAGTGTTGATGAAATGGCCACCAATCCGAGGATAACGATAATTTTCTTCATGATGTTTTTTATTTGGTTCTTCTTTCTTTTAATTCAGTTTCTATTTTTACTTCCATTTTTTTGTCAATTAAATAGAAGAAAAGCAGGCCAACACCAATAAGGAATGGGATGGATGGATAAACACTCACAAGCATTTTTGCACCTTGTACCACCGATTCATTTTGAATAATTTCCTCACCGGCAACAGCAGCCTCTTTGCCTATGTATCCATAAAGTCCTAAAATCCATGTTACCAAAGCGCTTCCAATTGAAAGCCCTGCTTTAAGTCCTACCATCATTGCTGAAAAGATAATAGCTGTTGCCCTGCGATTGGTTTTCCATTCTGAATAGTCGGCAACATCGGCAATCATGGCCCAAAGAACAGGAATGGTGATACCATAGAAAAAGCCATGTAGAATTTGTGAACCGAACATCAGGATAACATTCTGAGGTTTAAAAAAGATAAAGATCAGGACAAACAATGTGGCTACCAGTAAACCGTACTTAAATACATCCCGCTTCCCGTATTTATCGGCAAGTCTTTTCGACAAGGAAATTCCAAGAATCATGAATATTATACCCCCTGCATTGAACAATCCTAATCCGGCAGATACCGGATCTGACCCGAAAAAATTAATTCCTAAGCCGGATAAACCGGAAATAACAGGACTAATAAAATCTGCAAGAGCCTCTTTATCAACATAACTGAAAAAGTAATATACGTACGAGCTACCCTTCATTGCAAGGGTAATGAAGACCAAAACAGTTAAGGAGAGCATGATGATCCATGGTCTGTTCCTGGAAAGATCAATTAAGTCATCTTTTATGGATGATTTTTGTTCCACCGTGGGAACAATACGCTCTCTGGTTGTGAAAAAGGTAATCAGCAACAAAACTGTTCCAATAATCGCCATCCAGGTCATTACCTTTTCAATTCCGGCAGCCATGTCTCCGTGTCCGGCATATATAATAATCGGTAACATAAATACCTGCACAAAAAACTGAGCAAACATTACTGCCACAAAACGGTAGGATGAAATGCTGTTTCTTTCGCCCATATCGCCCGTAAGTACGCCACTTAAAGCGGAGTAGGGGAGGTTGCTTGAAGCATAGAGCAACAGCAAGAGTGTGTAGGTAATAGCTGCGTATATAAGTTTCCCTTTGTATGAAAAATCAGGTGTTGAAAATGCCAGAATTGCGACAACACCCATAGGAACGGCTGTATACAGTACCCATGGCCTGAATTTACCCCATCTCGAATTGGTCCTGTCGGCCAATACTCCAATTATGGGATTAAATAAAAATGCAGCCACCAATCCAACAATAAGTGTTACTAATGAAGTATCGGCAGGTTTAAGTCCGTAAATATCGGTGTAAAAATATGCCAGGTAGGTAACTAAGGTTTGGAAAACCAGATTAGCGGCTAAATCACCCAGGCTATACCCTATTTTCTCAACTATCGATAGTTTTTGAGAAGTTGAATTCATGAGTATTATATCTTTTTGGTTTAACTAACTCATTTGCTGAGTTGGAAAGGTAAAAC
>CAYGFI010000061.1:0-8773 GCA_964349045.1 uncultured Chitinophaga sp. | reverse complement strand
GTAAAACTTTTTTTCAATTTTCAGAATCAAATAGATAAGCCTGTTAAAAAAAAGTTGGTGAAATGAGGGATTTGAAATTCAGGTATTAATTATTATTGTTTAGTCTCTGTTAGATTTTTTAAAATAAGTAGATTACATTTATCAACTTCATTTTATAAAACAGTTATTATAATTATTTTTAGTTCCTGTAAACACTTCAGAATCATAACAACTATGCAACCAAGAAAAAAGGAAGTTTTTATCTGTTTGCTTTTTATAATATTCACTTTTCTTCCTGTTAAATCTCAGGCGCAGTCGTATGCAACCTGGTATAATAACTCACAGCAACGCATCGATACATTGCGGAAAGGTTCTTTTGGGATTAGAATAATTGATAAGGACGGGGAACCTTATGCTGGCAATGTATCAGTTCGTATGGCAAAGCACGAATTCCCTTTTGGGATCGCTTTTGATTTTTATGAAGGCAGTGTCAGCATGGGAAGCAGTTATAGCACAACTAATGTTGTGCAGGCCACGACCGATGCTGAAATATACAAAAGCGAACGTTGGAATAATTACCTTTCGTATGTTTTACCTGTTGAAATTGGCAGGGAATACAAACTCACTTTAAAATTTGCTGAAATATATTTTGGAACAAGCAATTCCCGTTTGTTTGATGTTATGGTTGATGGTGAGTTGTTTCTTAAAAATTTTGATGTGTTTACTGCAGCCGGAGGAAAGAATATTGCCATAGACACCACTATCAGAGTAACTGCAACAAAAAATCTAATAAGTATTGAGCTGATTGCATCACGCGATAATGCTTCAATAAAGGGAATTGTGCTGGAGGAGGCGGACGGAGATAATGTAATACGCATTAACTGCGGCGGAGCTGCATTAATTACTTCCGGGGGTAATGAATATTCTAGTGAAGAAGGGTATTTCGATCCCGATGTTAATACAGTAGCAAGCAAGGAACAATGGATGAAGGCAGCCATGTATAAATATTTTAATTATGGGGTCTCAGGTAATTCATTCAAATGGAGTGGAATTCAGGCACAACACAAAGAACCAAACTATACAAATTTCGAAAATGCTGTACGCTGGACGCAAAAAGTGGGTTGGGAACTCAGGGCGCATACCTTGCTCTGGGGGGCTTACGAGTATACAGGCGATCATGAAATGCCCCGATGGGTAAAAGATTTGCCTACACCTGCGGCAATAACTGATACATGCAAGATGAGAGTGATTCGCGATGTAAGCCGTTACAAGGGAATTATAAAAGAATACGATGTTATGAATGAACCTTTGCATGCTAAGTATTTGTCGTCAGTTGTGGGTGATTCTATCAATTGGAATTGTTTCAAGTGGGCACGTTCCGCTGATCCCGATGCCGAATTGTATATCAACGAGTATAATGTTGAATATAACTGGGGGGACGCGACAAAATACCGCGATTTGATTTTAAAAATTAAAGAAATGGGCGGACCAGTAACCGGGGTTGGAATGCAGGCTCACTTTTGGGATTGTTGCAGACCCAATGTTGATGAGTTGGTTAAAAACGTAAATATAGTAGCTGAAGCCGGTTTGCCAATAAAGTTTACCGAATATGACTATGGCGGCAATCTGAGTCAGAAAGAACAGGCGGCCGATTTCATTAAAGTGCTTACGGTTGCATTTTCTCATCCTTCAATTACAGGAATGATAAGCTGGGGACTTGACGACGCCGGTGCATGGCGCGAAAACACGGGTTTTTTCGATTCAAACCGTAAACCAAAGCTTGCTGCAGATACCTTATGGTACTTCACAAAAGTTAAATGGGCAACTAATTTCGATAAAGAAATAGTTTCTGGAGATAATCTTGCGTTCGACGCATATTATGGGAATTATAACATTGAAGTAGAGTTTAACGATACGGTGAAAATATTTACAGTTCCTTGTATAAAAGCAAATGCAGATTCAGTTTTTATTTTGTACGAAAATGATGCAGTTCTTAAGGGACCTCTGTTAGTTGAGACCGGATTAATTGGAGATAACGAAATCAGCCTTCTGTTTGATAAACCTATTGAGACCAGTTCACTTAGAAGAAGCGATTTTAAATTCTTTTCAAATAAGCAGATTGGAATTGAGGGAGCTCAGATTGACAATAACAACCCGAATGTTGTTATCCTTTCTTTAAGCGCAAATGTTACTCAGGGCGAATATATTTCTGTCTCGTACTTCCCTGGAAATCTGGCAGCATCCGATAATAGTAAAGCCGGACCTTTTGGCCCGGAGCCTGTTGCTAATCCTGTTTCAACTGTAGGTATTCCTCAGTTGAATAACAATTCGCTAAAAGTATATCCCAACCCAGCGAGCGACAATATCAGTGTTGTTTCTCAAACGGCACCCTATAATTTGGCTATTTTCAATATTTTAGGAATAGAAGTATTTCATCAGGAATCTGTATCTGAGATTTTTGACCTGGATGTTAGTGGTTTTAACAGAGGGTTTTACCTGATCAGACTAACTGATGCAAGAAATGTAGTTAATGTTCAGAAAATCCTGTTGAAATAGAATATAAGGAATACTTGCTTCTTTATTTCGATTACCTGAGGATTATGAACAAATGAAATCTAATCATTTAATGTGAGATGATTTCATAATTTATGAACAACCCTAAAGTGAAGACTATTGAAATTTAATCATTACCGGGAACCCGGAATATGTTTCAAAATAGTTGAACTAAATTAATCCGTCGGGAGGAAGAGTTCCAGTATCTCAGTAATTTCAGCAGATTTCGCTTCCTGCCCCATTTTTTCAAAAGAAAACAGTAAGTTTCTGAACATCCTTTCTATGGTTACCCGGTTGGTACAAGGTCTGTAATAATCAGGTTTTTGTTCCAGCTTTTGCTCAGAAAGGAAAAAATCTATTTCCTTCCTGTTTAATACATTACCATTATTATAAGGATTAATGTAAAAAAGAATACCGTCCGGATCATCAATATAAGAGGGGAGTACGTAAGCCAGAATATAATTTAATGGAAGGTTAACTCCATAAATGGGCAGGTCAAGCTTTTGAGCCACGGCAGCATATAAAATCGACAGCGTAATTGGATTACCCTTTTTTGTTTCCAACACCTGGTTGATAAAAGAATTCCCCGGTGAATAATAATTGGTAGTATTCCCACTGAATTTATTAACCGCGAAAAAGATATGATTCATGATTCTGACTTTTTCAAGAGCTGTGAGATTATAATGAAACTCTACCCAGACAGAACGACGAATCTTTTCAATTTCTTCCTCAATTAAAGAAAACTGCAAATCCGGATATTGATATTTTGCTACCAGAAATGCGCCATAAAGCAAATTCCCAAAGCCCTGGTTTATCCAATGCCTGATGTCACCTTTAGTCTGTTTAAACTGAATTATATGAACAATTTCTTCAATTTTAAACTGCACACCCGGGTTTAAAGAATTTTCCCAGGCTCTTTCAAGATCAGGAATGGCGTCCACACCTTTTTCAAGAAGTTTTTGGGTGATGATTCCGGAAATCGTGGTGTCATTATCTTCCAATAACCGGATGAGAGATATAATTTCGTTGTCTTTCATTAAGGGATTATTCGCAAACACTATCCAGGGTATATTTTAACAGGCTATCTATTACATGCTCATAATTCTGTATGAATTTTTTACTGATCCTGTTGGCGATCACAGCGCAAATAGTAACAGATTCATGACCCAAAAGTTTCGATAGCGCAAAAAGAGCTGAGCTTTCCATCTCGTAATTCATTATTTTCATACCATTTAATGAAAAGCTTTGTATTTTATTATTTAATTCCGGATCAATTACCGGGAGTCTGAGCATTCTTCCTTGTGGTCCATAAAAACCGGGCGATGTTAATGTAATACCACTAAAAACTTTTTTGTTAAGTTTATTGAATAATTCATCCGATGATTTAACAAAATACGGAACAGGTCTTCTGTTACCCCAGGAAGTATGATTTATAAACAAATGTTCCATTTCCTTATCACAGACTGTTTCTCCATCCCGGTAGTAATGAATAAGTCCATCGAATCCACATGCCATCCGTGACAGTATAAAAGAACCCGGTTCAAGTTCTTCCTGCAATCCACCGGATGTTCCAATCCTGATCAACTGCAGTTTCATGGGATTATTGACAGGTGTTCTTTTTTCGAGGTCGATATTTATCAGTGCATCCAACTCATTCATAACGATATCAATATTTCCGATACCAATACCTGTAGAGATTGCAGTTATTCTGCTCCCTTTATAATACCCGGTGTGAGTAATGAACTCCCTGTTAGCCATCCGAAAATCAATGCTATCGAAAAAGCAAGATACTTTCTCAACCCTTCCCGGGTCACCCACAAGAATTATCTTTTTCCCAATATTTTCAGGCCTGAGATGCAAGTGATATATACTGCCATCTTCATTTAACACTAATTCTGAGGCAGCAAGTTTTTTATCGTGCATTATTAATGGGTTTTAATATCCCAAAATTACGACTAATTTTGTAGTGCAACTCCGGAATGTATTACGCAGATATAGAACTTTTCAACACTCAGTTTAATTCCGGTTTTGTTTTCAGGAATGAAAGCTTTACTAATTGAATTAATTTATTTTTTAAAGTTGATAATATGATACAAAGGATTCAAACTATTTACCTGGTTATTGCAGCCTTCCTTATGGTATTAATGTTTTCAAACCCGCTTGCGCAAATCATTATTTCAAACAAACTTTACCTGACGCTTTGGAATCATCACATAATTTCTGTAAATGATGATTTATTTACACCTCTGTCAACCTGGCCAATTACAGTTCTTCTATCAATAATCGTATGTATCGAAGTATTAACAATCTTCTTGTATAAAAGACGATTCATTCAGATTCGCCTTTGCATTTTCAATATAATCCTGATGTTTGGATTAGTGGGATTGATATATTATATCACAAAATATTCAATAAGCAGTTCAGATGGGCTGAAAAGCGTATTCCTTTGGCCAATTGTTTGCCCTATGATTGCAATAATTCTTAATTACCTCGCATTGAAGGCAATTCAGAAAGACGAAAATCTGGTACGTTCTTATGACAGGATTCGCTAAATAATCCTCATGTTATCCTGATCGGTAATTTTTTCGCAATAATAGCATTTTAATATTACCCTTTTCTTATCAACGACAGTAAACCGTGTTACTATTTCTTCGTTATTGGTAATACATTTGGGATTCACACATTTTGCTATACCTGTAATATTGTCGGGGACCTCAACAACTTTTTTTTCAACGACGTTGTAATTTTTAATAATATTTAGTTTGGCTTCAGGAGCGACCAAAGCAATTTTATTTATGTCCTCATTCCGGAAGAATAAGCCGGAAATTTTGATAATAGCTTTTTTACCGAGCTTTTTACTGTCAAGATTAGATCCGAAAGTAACCTGATTTTCAATATGGTCGAGTCCAAGAATTGAAATTACCTTAAAAAGGTCTTTAGCGGGAATATGGTCGATTACTGTACCATCCTTAATAGCGCTTACCACAAGATGTTTTATGTCTTTCATGTCGGTAGAATTTTAATTCAAACCAAGAATTAAACTGATAATTGCCTGTCGCACGAACACTCCATTCAGAGCCTGAGTAAAGTAATATGCTTTTTCGTTACTGTCAACATCCAGATGTATTTCATTCACACGTGGCAGAGGATGTAAAATTTTTACATTGGGTTTGGATTCTTTGAGCATTTGATTTCTAAGGATATAGGCATTTTTTGTTCTTTCGTATTCAATTGGATCTGAAAACCGTTCTTTTTGTACGCGTGTCATGTAAATAATATCCGCCTGGTTAATGATATCAGTAAAATCTTTAAATTCATAATAATTTAAGCCCAAATTTTTAAGATAGCGTTTGTATTCATCGGGCATTTTCAGTTCATCGGGGGAAATAAAGTAAAATGTAGTATTAAATTGTGACATGGCCATGAGCAGGGAATGCACTGTCCTTCCGTATTTTAGGTCACCCACCATAAAAATATTCAGATTTTCCAATGTTCCCTGGGTTTTCCGGATGGAATACATATCGAGCAATGTCTGTGTAGGATGCTGATTAGCTCCGTCGCCTGCATTAATAACCGGCACACTGGATATTTCACTGGCAAAACGGGCGCTTCCTTCAAGAGGGTGACGCATAACTATCAGATCGGCATAGCTGCAAACCATTTTTATGGTATCTCTCAGTGTCTCACCCTTGGTTGAGCTTGTAGAATTGGTATCAGCAAATCCAAGAACCCTGCCCCCAAGCCTGTTTACAGCACTTTCAAAGCTTAGCCTTGTCCGGGTAGATGGTTCAAAAAAAAGGGTTGCAACCACATGCCCCTTTAATATTTCCTGACGGGGATTTTTCTCAAAATCTTCTGCCAGATCAAGAATTTTCAGGTATTCTGCTTTGCTATAATCGCTTATGGATACCAGGCTTCTGTTTTTCATATAAAGTCAATTATTTGTGTATAAAGTTACAAATCAATGAGCTCACAATAATACAATGTTCATATGTTACAAAAAACTTTTCAAACATCAGATAAAATCTGCATTCTCACTGAACTTTCGTGACGAAAAGAATCTGTCAGGTTTTTTTCTTCCGATGTTCTGACTTTCAGAATAAGTTCGCAATTGAGCTCAAATTTTTGCTCCCAATGCTGCAGGCCCATATCTTTCAAAACTTTCATCACCAGATTCATATCTTCGTACCGGAATTTTAGCTTGTATGTTACGAAAACATATTTTTTAATAATACTTGCATTTTTTAAGGCCTCCATGGAAGCCGATTTATAAGCCTGAACTAATCCGCCAACTCCCAGTAGGGTACCTCCAAAATATCGAACAACAACAACAAGTACATTTGTAAGTTGAAAAGATTGAATTTGTCCAAGTATGGGTTTTCCAGCTGAATTGGTTGGTTCCCTGTCATCATGAGTACGAAAACGATTAAGGTCTGTTCCCAGTCTCCACGCGTAACAATGATGACGCGCATCGTGATATTGTTTGCGTATATGATCAAGAAATTTTTGGATTTCAATTTCATTTTCAACAGGAAAGGCAAATGCAAGGAACCGGGATCCTTTTTCTTTATAAAGTCCTTCGGAAGGCTTTTCTATCGATAAAAAACTGTCTGCTTCCATAATTTACCCGATGCTAATTAAAAAAAAACAGGTTCCAAAGAACCTGTTAAATGATGTTAATTATATTTTAAGTTTTTTCTCGATTTCATCAACCTGCAAACGGAATCTCTTATCGGTCTCCAGAAGGTTATTTACAGTCTTACAGGCATGCAGCACTGTTGCGTGGTCCTTTCCTCCAATTTGAGAACCAATATTAGCCAGTGAGGCCTTTGTAAGTGTCTTGGAAAAAAACATCGCAACTTGCCGTGCCTGTACAATTTCGCGCTTCCTGGTTTTCGACTGAAGCTGGTCAACTGCAATGTTAAAGTAATTACAAACCACTTTTTGAATATAGTCAATGGAAATCTCTCTCTTGGTATTTTTAATTAGCTTATCAATCATTTCGTGAGCCAGATCGAGTGTAATCTCCTTTTTGTTCAGAGTAGATTGTGCAAGAAGGGAAATTAATGCGCCTTCAAGTTCACGTATATTATCAGAAATGTGAGTAGCAATATATTCAATTACTTCTTCCGGCATTTCAATTCCATCATTATATATCTTTTTCTGCAGGATAGCAATTCTTGTTTCAAAGTCGGGAGGCTGCAAATCAGCTGATAGCCCCCATTTAAATCTGGAGAGCAACCTTTGCTCCAGGCCCTGTAGTTCCACCGGTGGCTTGTCGGAAGTAAGAACAAGTTGTTTACCAGATTGATGCAGATGATTAAATATATGGAAGAATGTATCCTGAGTTTTTTCTTTTCCGGCAAATTCATGTACATCATCGATGATGAGTACATCAATCATCTGGTAAAAATGGAGGAAATCATTCTTATTGTTATTTCTTACCGAATCAACAAACTGAGTCTGAAATTTATTTGCATTAACGTATAGCACAGTCTTTTCGGGGAACTTCTCCTTTACTTCAATTCCAATAGCCTGAGCGAGATGGGTTTTTCCAAGTCCCGAATCCCCGTAAATTAATAAAGGATTAAAAGCAGTACCACCCGGATTATTTGATACAGCAAAACCAGCTGAACGGGCAAGACGGTTACACTCTCCCTCTACAAAATTATTAAACGAATAAGAGGGATTTAATCGCGGATCGATGTTTAGTTTTTTGATACCGGGAATCACAAAAGGATTTCTGATAGTGGCCTCCTCCGGATCAATAGGAACCGGAACGGGCTTATTTTTAATTTCTTTTGAGTTTCTTGCCGGAAATTTAACCGTATAAGGTTTGTTCTCATTGAAATTATTATTCTGCATAACAACACTGTACTCAAGCCGGGCATCAGCGCCTAACTCCTTACGCAAAACTTTTTTCAGAATATCGATGTATTGCTCTTCAAGATATTCGTAAAAGAACGGACTGGGGACCTGTATGGTTAATATGCTGCTTTCCAGCTTTAATGGAACAATGGGTTCAAACCATGTTCGATAACTAATTGAGGGCACATTATCTTTAATAACCTTAAGACAATTATTCCAAACAAGTTGGTGCATTCTTTTTATGATTTATTTTTTGGTTAATTAATAAAAAAGTGAAATGGGGTTTTCTTTAGCTAAGATTGTGAAAAAGATTCTAATAAAAAAACACAAAAAACACTTGATTTTTAAATAAAATGTTATTGTAGTTATATTC
>CAYGFI010000060.1:9937-24437 GCA_964349045.1 uncultured Chitinophaga sp. | reverse complement strand
TGGTCAGACAAAGAAGTGCAGGGTTACTGACAATTAACTTTTTCACAATAGGCAGGTCTGATAAAATAATGGATGAAGTGTTATTATTAACGTCCCAGCTAATAACTTTGCCATCGCTGCTACCTGATATTACGAGTTCTTTGTCCTGAACAATAGTTCTTACAATACTTGAATGGCCCTGAAAGACATTAAAATTATCCCCTTTGAAAAACTTCAAACCCGAATACGCGGATCTGAAAATATCGGGATCATAGGTTATACCTTCATATTCCTTATTAAAGCTATACGATTGAAACGCGAGCAGGCCCTTAAGTAAGGTATCCGTTCGCATCTGTTCGCTTTTAACAGCCATAGACTGCGCGACAGAAAGCATTTTCCGCCGATCGGCATCGAGTCTGGCAAGTTCGGCTTTTTTTTGTTCCTCCTGTGCTCTTTGGGATTCCTGAATTGCTAAACTTTCCTGGAACTTTGCAAGCTGGGCGCTTGTATCGGCTGCAGCCTTTGCCAGCTCTGCTTCATGAGCGCTTTCAAGCGCTTTTTGTCTTTCATCCTGGGCTCTTTGTGATTCCTGAATTGCGAGGCTTTCCTGAAATTTTGCTACCTCAGCACTTGAATCAGCCGTAATTTTGGCCAGCTCCGCTTCTTTAGCCCTTGCTGTTGCAATCTCTCCCTGTTCAACCGCGATTTCCTGTGATTTCAATGCATCCTGTCGTTGTATTAAAGCTAAAATTCCCAGTCCGATAGAGATCATCCCTGCCGAACCGAGAATAATGGCAACCACGCGGGATCGTCTTAAAGCTCTTTTTTGCAGTCTCAACTTATTTTCTTCGTCTGCAATATATTCCTCCTCACTGGTTTTCAGATACACCATGGTTCTCTCGAATGCCGGGTTATAGCGGACGGCCCAGGCAAGATTTGGTTTTTGCTTTTCCCTCCAACTGATTGCAAGTTGTAAATCAGGCGGTCCCCAGAGTCCGGTGTTCCCATGAGAAAACAACTCCCCCGACTCAGCAAGACGCAAGTACATTTTTACTGCTGCAGATTCCTCTTCAACCCATGATTTTAACTTATCCCATACTCTCATAAGGCTTTCATGGGAAATATCAATCATCGAATCGGAATCCAATGTAACGCTGGGAGGCGGAGTGAGAAATGTTCTGCCTATTTTCCGGAAAATCTCGACGATCTTAATAACTTCATCATTGCTGGTTTCGGCGATCCGGGCGAGTTCCGAAACACTTGTTGGCCGGCGGATCCCCCTATTATCGGCTCCCTTTTCGGTTAAGGATTTAAATATGATTTCGCAGGTATGTTTTTGCTCAAAACTCAACTCATCAAAAGCTTCATTCGCATGATTCGAAAGAGCTCTCTCAAGCCTGCCAATAGCTTCATACTCATTAAGACCAATGGGAACCGATGTGTCGCCGTGGTTTGTCCAGTAATCCCACGTCCGCATTAAAGCGTGCTGGAGTATTGGAAGTTCATCGGGATTATTCCCCATTTCGTTTAACAAAAGTTGCACCAGTTGATCGGTAATTTTCCCGCCACCCACGGCAATTGGCCCGGTAATAGCTTTTTGAAAATCTTCGCGGACCATTCTCGGAATTAGGTAATGACTTTCGTTTATCAGGCTTGTTAGTTCCTGGTAAGGGGAACACTCTCCGATAAAATCTGAACGCATGGTAATAACTACATAAACCGGTATTTCTGTTTGTTTTACAATATTCGCGATCATATTAATAAAATGATCGACCTGATTTGCAGTTTCGGCATCGCGGTGTGAAAACTGAAACCGGAAAAGTTCTTCAAACTGATCAATTAAAAGCAGAACATTTTCCTGTGATTTAACTCCATACTGCTTGATCACATTAAGAATACCCGCGGAAGAACGCTTCAGGAGCGCACGATTGATCAACGAATCTATTTCTATTTTTTGTTCATTATCGGCGCCACTAAAAGTTTCCGCGATAGACTGGGCAAGGTTATTTATCGGGGCGGAACCGGGTCGTGAAATAATGACTTTCCACCTGGACCGTCCATTATGAAGAAAACCCCCATAAAGGATAGGTAATAATCCGCAATAGATCAGGGATGATTTTCCTGTACCCGAAGCGCCCAGTATAGCAGCAAATTTGTTCCTCGATAAATTGGTCAATACTTCTTCGCTCTGGCCTTCTCTACCAAAAAACAGATGCGCCTCATTGGTATGAAAGGGCCTTAACCCGGGGAATGGATTAATTAATTTCGTTGCTATAGTTCCCTGCCCGGCTGATTTTGACATACGAGTAATATTTTAGTTATTTTTTTTCTTCAAAATTCAAATCCAGATCCCTGATGGAAGATACATGCACCTCTGAAAAACGACTTTCAAAAGCGGAGGTATTTAATTCCTTATTCTCTTTAACGAGAATTAGTTTTTTAAATGGTTTTGAAGTTTTAATACCCTTTGATTTAAAAATGTCATTTACCTTCATCATGAACCAAGGTTCATTATCTGCTGTATAGTTTATAATTACGAACTCTGAGCTGGCTAAATATTTCAAATGCTGATTATAAGTTATTCCTTTAAAATTTGTATTAACCTTCATTTCTTCCCCGCTTTGTGAATGGAATATCTTCCCTGTAAGACTTTCATCATAACTATCGGCTACAAAATAAACATTAGGCAGTTTCTCATCGAAAATCTGCAAATCTTCACCTGATAGAATTTTTCTGTAGATTTTTTTTAAATCTTCCATGGTTATCTTCAGTACCATGGTATTAGTTTTCTGATCCTGGTCACGTTGGATTTTCTCAACAAAAATCTGATTATCCTCATCGGTAATGTCAAAATCGGAGGGTATCCAGATGATCCGCTTTACATTATGTTGCTTGTCTGCCGCATAATGTGCGGAAAGTATGCATTGATGTTCAACGATTGATACGTTCCTGTCGGGAAAATATTTGGAATATACCAGTGGAATTGGATGTATTATCAGTTGGCATCCATTAAAAAGCTGGTTTAAATTTTCAGTACATTCGTTGTAGTCTGTGCTTAACATCCGGTCAGGAACGACTTCATAGCCTAATTCTACCAGATCGCGCAGCAGATTATCACGATCGGAAGATTGGGCATTATCGGTTTGAGCCAGGTAGACCTTACCCTTTTTTAAGCCTTTGGATTTGGCATCCCTCTCATCGATCTCAGTGGCAATATCAGTAATTTTTTCCCAATAAAGCGCGTTATTCTGTGATGAATCCCTGCGAAAAGTTCTCACTTCACCGGTTTCTTTTATTTCATCCCAGAACCTGATAATTTTAAATTTATGCCGGGGAAAACTTTTATCAGAGATGTTAATCGGGTCGGGGGTTAAAAGAAAAGTGTTTTGCAAATCAGCAAATTTTAAAATTTCTTTCAAAAAATTTTTGTCCTCCAGATCCCCGGAAGATAGAATTATGAAGGTGAAATGATCAGATAGCGCCGCCTTGCTTTCAGATACCGAAATATCTAATTTGAAACGTGCCAGGCATTCCCGCAGATCCTGCAGGAAACTTTTGGAGAAGGCAGCAGTTTCCGGGTTGTCTTTTTTAAAACGCAAAGTCAGATTTATCGTTTTATCCATAATAATTATTGAAATAAATTCTTACACCGCAGCAACAAATTTAATGTCTGTATCCTGATTTTCAATGTATTTAATTAGGAATTCATGATCATAAATACAAGTTAATAATTTATAATATTCAATGTAATGGATTATGGTATTATCCCGGGTTATTAATCGCCAGGGAAGTTTATTCTTATGCAAGGTATTGATTGTATCCCCCGAAACAAAACTACTGACTTCCTCTTCCCCATTGAAAAGAGCAGCTCCCCCCGATTCAATAAACATAATATAGGGCTTATCTTTGAATAGTTCCAGGGTGAGTAAATCTTTTTTATCTACTTTAATAGCAGTTGAATGATATAACAGGTAAAGGATATCTTTCTCTTCGGTATTCCCTTTAAACAGTGTTTTGAAAAAGTTAATCCTGTCTGTTGCCGAAATACCTGCAGCGCGAAACAGGTTAATCTGTTTATCGAGTTCAACGCGTAACTTATCACTTAACCGCTTCTTACAATTGAAGTATTGCGGTTGATCAATTCCTTCAATTATCTGTGCGGAGATCAGGCTCAAAACCTTATCGGCATTGAATAGCTGAGAAACCAGATCTGCACTTACGCCCGGGTTCTCCAGAAACTGAAATGCATTTAACGCGAATATTTTAGCCTGTTTCCCGATCAGGTTATTATCCCTGTTAATAATTGCTTTAATAAGTTTTTCCGTGTCGTAAACGCGCAGCGGGAAATAATTCTCAAGCGACCAGATTTTATTGGAAATACTGGTATCCTCCAATAAAGGTATGATATAGGGTTTAATATCCTCATCAACAAATGTGTCGATTAATTCAACGGCAAATGAAATACTCTGACCCGTTCCTGCATCAAGATTTTCCAAAACTGCTTCAATAGAATTCCTGTCGTAAGCAAGCTTTAAAATACTAAACAGTTTGTGTATGCTTTTGTGAAACTCTTTGTCCAATTCTTCTTTAAGGTAGGGTATTTTGGAATCATGCGGACAATAATAAAATACATTTAAATTCCATGCACAAATCCCGGCCTGTTCAATCAGTTTCGGACCCAGGGCAAGTTTCTCTTTTGATCCGGCTGTAATGTTAAGCCGTAAAAGTCCGTCGAGGATTATTGAACTTTGATTCGATTTTACCGAGAATTTACTGAATAGCATGGATGCAGTCATCCGGCTGCCGGTTTCCGGGAAAACTCTCAGTATTCTCTCTTTAAATAAATCTGACACATGGGTTTTCTGAAGCGCCAGGTTCAACATTTCAAGACCGGTATCACCTGACCCGATCAGTGCATAATGAGCCAGTGGGGCAAATTGATCCTTATCAAGAAAATCAATCAGAAAACTGATGACTTCTTTGGATTTCGTTCCGGCAGAGGCCAGGATTGCCTGTTTCCTGACAGCCGGAACCAGGTCGCGCAATAAAAAAGTAAGAATATTTTTTATATCAGGGTCTGCAGATGCTTTAATCAGTTTTGCCGCGTAAATACGATCTTCAAAATTCCTCGAATTTACAAATTCTTTAATTTTCATCAGATCGGCTGAATCTGATTTAATCTGTTCCAGGTAGGATAGTGTCTCATTGATATTTTCAGCCGTTTTTTTATCACTCTTCCCGGGTTTAATTTCAGACAGGTCGCTGATGAATGAAATGTTGCCTGATTCTTTTATTTTGGCTGATAAAACCGGTATATCCCGCGGATTATTTTCTTTAAGCTTTTCACGGATTACTTCTTCAAGTTCCCATGGTTTACTTTTTTCAATTATTGCCAGCTGGTCCACAAGCAGGGCGCCACTAACAGTTGTCAGGAAAGGACGTGGTTCCATTAGTTTATGTTCATGTTCTACAGATGTTTCAAGCGTCACCTGCAGGGTTTTACGATATCCACGGTAGAGATATACGGTAATAAATGCCCAACCCGCGATAATGAGAATCAGGATGTAGGTATAATGGATCAGCGCAAAGAAAGAAATCAGGCCAAAAACAGTCAGGAGAATCCCTGAAAATAACGCGGCTATTTCATTTACCGTTCCATCAACCTGTGCCTGAACTTCATACCGGATATTTGGATTAAGCGATTGGTAAAGCATTTTTAAAGATGGACTTTCGACAGAATCTTTTAAAGCTTTTTGGAAAAGTTTGGCAAGAGAAATCAGGAGAAAGAAGAAGGTAAACGAAGCTGATTCAATAGTATAACCAAAGACCGAACCGACAAGGGCTGCAACAATCGTCAGAAAAGCCATAATGACAGGTGAGATCAAAAGTGTTACTTTTAATCCGTAACTAATCATTAATTTTCCATAAACAAAACTCTTGATCAGTATGCTCACAAAAGTTAACGTTCCCATGAGTCCGCCTAAAAATTTGGCAAGCTCCTGTGTATTTTCAAACCTGGATTTCGCTACAGCGAGAAACAGATAGTGAACAAAGAAGGCAACCAACATGGAAAACACAACAAAAAGAGCCATGGTTCTCACGTAGGGTATTTTTATTGTTTCTGAAAACCGGCTTTTTTTCTGGTCTGTGGAAATTTTTGCTTTCAGTTTCTCCGGAAATGATGAACTTATGAAAAGCTGAAAAATGAAAGAAATAAAAATACTTACCGCACTTATATAAAGGAGGTCTTTTGTGATAAAACCACCTGCAACCAAAAAGGGTACTGCCCAACTACTCAGAATAACACCGACTACCTGCCCGGTATCAATGATTCCAAAAATCCTTTTACCCTGCCGGAGGTCAAATATCCGGCTTACTGTACCCCAAAAACCAACTAATGCAACGATATTTAATGGCCCCATCATTACGAATAAGCCAAATGCCAGCCATTTTGAGTCTGAAAAATAATACCCGAAACGGAGCAGGAAAGTGATTAAAAAAACTGCCAGCAGATTAAAAATAGAAAGTCGTGAAAAGATAACTCTTCCCTGGAAAAATGTGTAAACTGAAGTCAGAACAATTCCAATCAACCCTGATACAGCAAAAGCTTTAGATATCATAGAGGAATCAAAAGCCTCAAGAAACAGGGTATTGGCGCCTACATCAAATGCTCCCAGGAAAACGCCAAGAAAAACGGATTGAAACATGAATAAACCTACCGGTAGTATTTCATCACGTCTTATGTTTAGCGCCTCGTATATCTTCATTATTAAAGAAATAATAAATGTAAATAATCAAAGCCTGGCGTTTGGAGTGTCCATATTGCCAGGAGGGCCAGGAGCGCCTGAAAATGTTTTATTTATTAAGCTTTAATTATTGAGTTTTCTCATTAACACTTTTTATGCTAAATTGTTCTTTTTCAGAACCGTATTCCTATAACAAGAATATCATCAATCTGAACTGAACTCCCTCTCCATTCTTCGTGAATCTGATTCAGTATTTCCTTTTGCTCGATCATGGGTTCTTTGCTTATCTTCAGGAGGAGCTCGCGGAACCTTTTAATCAGGAATTTCGAATCATCGGGCCCTCCGAACTGATCGGGGTATCCATCGGAAAACAGGTATAAAACATCCCCTTTCTGCAGATCCATTTCATTATTGGTAAAATCCTTAAGCTGTTCACCCATATAACCTCCGATCGGGAATTTATCGGCTTTAATTTGAATAAGGTCGTCGTTCCTGACCACAAACAGAGGGTTATAACCACCGGCATAATTAAGTTTTGCATTTTCAAAATCAATAGTTACCAGGGAGATGTCCATCCCGTCTTTAACCGATGAAGTAAGCCTTGTCTGTCTCAATGATTTGGTAACGCCTTCGTTGAGTGAGTTAAGAATATCATCGGGACGAATGGCATTTTTTACGTTCACTGCAAAATTCAACTGGTTGCTGCCGACGATCGACATAAAAGCGCCGGGGACACCATGTCCCGTGCAATCCACCGCTGCAACAATGGCTATATCGTTTTTACTTGCCATCCAGTAGAAGTCACCGCTTACAATATCCTTTGGTTTGTACAGCACAAAGGAATCGGGCAGAAGTGATGTAACAAATTCATCCGGAGGGAGGATAGCATTCTGGATCCTGCGCGCGTAAAGAATACTGTCTTCAATATGTTTTTTCTGTTCTTCTATCTCATGATAAGCCTTTTGGAGGGACCGGTTTATATCAGAAAGAATATTCCTTTGTTCCTGAATGGAATCTCTCTGAGCTTCTATTTCTTCTTTTTGGGCCATGATCTCGGCGGTACGCTCCCGTACTTTTTCTTCCAGTTCGTTGAAAAAGCTTTCAAGTTGTTCTATCATCCGGTTAAACTGCTCTGAGAGGGATGCTATTTCATTGTTTCCGACAATTTCGGCCCTTTCATCCAGGTGCCCATTGGTGATCCGGTTCACCTTTTCGAGTAGATTTTTAACAGGGTCAGTGATTACTTTTGTTTTCCTGTATATCAGAACAACCACAACAAAAATAATGATGCCGAAAACAACAAAAAACTTCATTAACTCCTTCCTCAACAAAGCTCTGTCATCGGAACGATCTGAAATGATACGGATTACCGACTCCTTGTATAAGTGGGTATTCTTCCGGATCATATAAATGTATTCGTAATGATAGAGATTTTTGTCCTTCTCCTCTGTAAAGTCATAGGATTTTCCGGTAGTAAGGACGCTTTTGTAAATAATCAGGTGATTAGGATCAATATTAGCCTCCTTATTGAGGGAAAACGGAGCGTCAAGACCGATAAAAAGGTCAACTGAAACGATACTCTTAACTTTTGTGGAAAGTTCATTAATACTGTTTTTAACGGATTGAATAATGGTATCTGCCTGTTGCGAATATAGTCCCAGTTCAATGATAAACTTACCATCGGGAGTCGGCTGATAGGTAAACTTCTTTAATCGTTTTGTCTGGCTTTCAATACCAAATCGTTCGCTTACAAAAACCCCGTTGGAAAAAACGTTTTCGAGAAGCGCCTGGTGTTCTGCGCCAAAACTGAAAAGATTCAGGTTCCTGTCGTTCTCAAAAGTGGTATTAACAATGATCCCCGATCTGTTAATAACATAAATATCTTCAAGCATAGGATCCATACCTAATTGGTCCCGGAAGTCAGACAAGTCGACATCATATATACCTTCAGTATTTTTGAAGAATTCTTTTGTCAGAGTTTCACTGTTTTTTTTCATTCTCGAATCCAGACCCTCTTCAAGAATATCCATAGTCATATCCTGCATCTCAAGTATCAGCTTTATCTCATCGGTAATGATTTTGTTCTTGGTTCTGTTGGATTCGAGGAGAATACTTTTTGTATGAGTGTAATTTAGTACCCCGAGTACTAAAAGTCCTAAAATTGCAGGCAGTACTACATTGAAAATTAACTGTCTGAAAATTGTGGTTCGTTTATCCATTCAAGTCAAATGACGGTTATATATTTTAACAAGCAATATATTAAAAAACATAATACCAATAAAAGATTACGGGAGTAATTTTCTTCAAAAATATAAAATCATTGATCGACAGTCATTAATTAAGGATGAAGGCGGGCAATCAGCTCCTTAATTTTTAGATTTTCGGCCGGAATAACCAATTTCGACTGAAGGTAGAATGGTTCCCTTTCCCCGAGCTTAAGATTTATAAATTCCAGTAACTCTTCATTCGTTTTTCCCTGCAGCAGAGGTCTGACTGGTTTATTACTTCTGTTTAACCGTTGAACCAGGGCTGCAGGCGACATTTTCAGATAAACTGAAATCCCATTGCTGTTAATATATTCCATATTGTTGTTGAAGCAGGGTACTCCGCCTCCTGTGGAGATAACTATATCTTCGTTACTATCACCCAGTTGAACCAGAAGTTCTCTTTCTTTTTGCCTGAACCAGTTTTCCCCCTTCAGACTAAATATTCCGGTAACACTCATCCCCTCCTGTTCTTCGATCAGACCATCCATATCAGCAAACCGAAATCCCAGCTTTTTAGCCAGTTTCCGGCCTTTAGAGGTTTTTCCGACACCCATAAATCCGATCAGGTAGATTTTCAAGTTCCAGGTATTAAAATTAAAGATCGAGAGACATCTGGCTGGCAATTACCGGAGCCTCCGGTTCCGGGGGAGAACCTTCCGGCTTTTCAGGTACCGGTTCAGGGGACGCTTCTCTCAACAGTGGCTCGAGTTCTTTAATTACGCTTACTTCGTAAGTAGATAGTCGTTTGCCTTTGGCCTTAAAACTTTTAACCCCGATGAAATCGGCCACTTCGATGATCACTGGTTCACGGCTTTTATTTTTCCCGCCAAAACGCACTTCGAGCCGGGGATATTCAACCTCGGAAAGCTGTATCAGTCTCGATTCGGGATGATCCCCGATAAGGCTCTGAGGTTTTTCTGATTCTTCAAGGGTAAAGCGTTTGACATAATAATAGTTCTGTTCGGCATCAAAATAGGAGGCGGAAAAAATCTTCTCAGGTCTGAACTTCTCTATTAAAAGAATATTATCTTCATAATGATTACTCAGATCAAAATTGCTTGTCCTGAAATGCCCGTTCCTGGTAACCACCAGTATCTGATCACTTCCGATAAATTCTCCCAGAAATTTACCCCTGCCATCGGCATTAACCCGCATCACAACTTCATCCCACCAAACTTTTCTTCCCCCGAGAGTGGAAATTCCTTTTTCTTTCATCACAATCTTGTGAACTCCATATTTGGTAAGGATATTTCCCTGGGAAGCTTTTCCCTTAATGGTGAGTTCGCTGAAATCCATTTCGACAACAAGATTCTTCAGTCGCGGTCTGGGTTTCAGGTAAACTTTTATCACTTCGGCCTCTCCGTTGGGATTGGCTGTCATGTATAAAATTTTTGAATTCCTGTGCTCCTTGATAAAGCTGTATTCCTTATCCCTTGTGATTCCGGTAACCGGTGATCTTTTCATCATAATATGACCCGACTGACCATCGTAATATACCACGTTATAAATAGTGCGTGAATCATTTCGCTTAAAAACGGCAATATGTATGATGTTTTTACCGGCAAATACCTTATCGGCAACTTTATTTACAACAAAAATTCCATCTTTCCTGAAAGTAATTACTTCATCGATATCCGAACAATCGCAAACGTATTCGTCTTTTTTCAGTCCGGTGCCAAAAAATCCCTCTTCACGGTTCACATAAAGTTTTTCATTCGCCACCACAACTTTTGTGGCTTCAATGGTTTCGAAGCTTCTGATCTCGGTTTTTCTTTCTCTTCCCTTGCCGTACTTTTTCTTTATTTGTCTGAAATAATTGATTGTATATTCAACAATGTTATCCAGGTGATTCTTAACTTCTTCAATTTCATCTTCAATAGAACGGATCTGCTCATCAGCTTTATTCGAATCGAATTTCGAGATTCTTTTGATCCTGATCTCTGTAAGTTTAATAATATCCTCAACAACTATTTCCCTGATAAACAATTTCTTATAAGGCTTCAACCCGTTATCGATCGCCTCAATGACCGCTTCCCATGTTTCACTTTCTTCAATGTCGCGGTAAATCCTTTTCTCAATAAATATTTTCTCGAGGGAGGAAAAATGCCACGCTTCTTCAAGCTCGGAAAGTCGTATCTGCAACTCCATTTTCAGAAGCTCCAGCGCATGATCTGCATTGAGTTTAAGTACCTCGGAAACACCCACGAAGCGAGGTTTATTATCTTCAATAATACAACAGTTGGGTGAGACCGGAAGCTCGCAATCCGTAAAAGCATAAAGTGCATCGATGGTTTTATCGGGGGAGACGTTAAGCCCCAGGTGCACCAGTATTTCTACGTTCTCAGCAGTGTTATCGTCGATTTTACGTATTTTGATCTTCCCTTTTTCATTGGCTTTTAGGATCGATTCTATCAGGTTTCCGGTATTTTTTCCAAAAGGGATTTCCCGTATCAGTAAAGTTTTTTTATCAAGCTTTTCTATCCTGGCCCTTACTTTAATCGCACTACCCCTGAGACCATCATTGTACCTCTGAAAATCAGCTAATCCCCCGGTGGGAAAATCGGGAAAAAGTTCAAATTCTTTTCCCTGGAGGTAATAAATCGATGCATCGATCAGCTCAATAAAATTATGCGGAAGAATTTTCGACGCCAGCCCCACAGCAATTCCTTCAGCGCCCTGAGCCAGTAAAAGGGGGAACTTTACAGGAAGGGTAACCGGTTCCTTATTTCTGCCGTCGTAGGTTAGTTTCCAGAGGGTTGTTTTGGGATTAAAAACAACTTCGAGGGCGAATTTTGAAAGTCGCGCCTCAATGTACCTTGGAGCGGCCGCACTATCACCGGTATGGACATTTCCCCAGTTTCCCTGGGTATCGATAAGTAAATCCTTCTGACCAAGCTGCACAAGCGCATCCCCGATGGAAGCGTCACCGTGAGGGTGGTACTGCATGGTATGACCAATAATATTTGCCACCTTGTTGTAACGGCCGTCATCAAGGCGTTTCATTGCATGCAGGATCCTTCTCTGAACAGGTTTCAGCCCATCATCCATATGCGGAACAGCCCTCTCCAGGATTACATAGGATGCGTAATCCAGAAACCAGTCCTGATACATTCCTGATAAATGAACAACCTTAGGAAGACTGGTATCCCCTTTAACGGCATCCGGGCCTTCAGTCAGGTTGTCGAAATATTCCTGGTTCCCTTCTTCAGAGTTATTAGTTAATTCAAAATCATCGATCATGTATTCAAGCTATTCTATAAAATCATTTGTAAATAATTAAGCGCCTGAAGTCCGGAGCGCCTGTAATGCCTAACGTTTTTATTTCAACCGTTCCTAAACCTGCACCTCCATATCAATCTCTGCTTCTGACAACTGCTCAGATGTCTCCTCCTGCACCAGGTCATCTTCAAATCTAAGATTTCCAATGATAAAATCCTGCCTTTCGGGGGTATTTTTGCCCATATAATATTCCAGGATACCGCTAATGGAGTCATCTTTATGAAGTCTTACAGGTTCCAGCTTTATATCCTTGCCGATAAAATTTTTAAATTCATCGGGGGAGATCTCTCCCAGACCTTTAAAACGCGTAATCTCCGGATTAGTCCCCAGTTTGATAATGGCTTTCTGTTTCTCATCTTCCGAGTAACAATAAAAAGTTTTAGTTTTATTCCTTACCCTGAAAAGCGGGGTTTTAAGAATATACAAATGACCTGTTCTTACCAGGTTTGGGAAGAACTGAAGGAAAAAGGTAATCAGCAGCAACCGGATGTGCATGCCGTCAACGTCGGCATCTGTGGCAATAACCACATACTTATAACGGAGGGTATCCAGGCCTTCTTCAATGTCGAGCGCCGACTGGAGAAGGTTGAACTCCTCGTTTTCGTAAACAATTTTTTTGGTAAGTCCGTAACAATTCAGCGGTTTCCCTTTCAGACTAAAAACAGCCTGAATATTAACATCCCTCGATTTGGTGATGGAACCGCTTGCCGAATCTCCCTCGGTAATAAAAAGGGTGGTCTCATCTTTCCTGTCATCACTGGAATTATAATGGATCCGGCAATCGCGAAGTTTTTTATTATGCAGGCTGGCCTTCTTGGCACGGTCCCTGGCTAATTTCTGAATTCCTGAAATGGCTTTTCTTTCTTTTTCCGAGTCCTGAATTTTACGAAGCAGAATATTCGCGGTTTCAGGGTTTTTATGCAGGTAATCATCGAGTTTTGAAGCAATAAAATTCATGATGAAATTTCGTACAGAAGGACCTTCAGGGCCCATATCTTTTGATCCCAGCTTGGTCTTGGTCTGGGATTCAAATACAGGCTCCTCCACCTTTATGCTGATAGCGGCAATAATCGAAGCCCGTATATCCGCCGGATCGAAATCTTTTTTATAAAAATCCCGGATCGTCTTCACAAGAGCCTCGCGAAAAGCAAGCAGGTGGGTTCCTCCCTGGGTAGTATGCTGCCCGTTTACAAAGCTGTAATATTCCTCTCCGTATTGCTCTCCATGTGTCAGGGCAACTTCAATATCACCATTTTGAATATGGATGATCGGGTACAGACCTTCACCTCCCATGTTTTCAGTGAGAAGATCGAAAAGGCCGTTCTTTGAGACGAACTTATTCCCGTTAAATGAAATGACAAGCCCTGCATTCAGGTACACATAGTTCTTGATCATGCTTTCGATGTACTCATCGATAAAGCGGAATCTTCCAAACATTTCCTCGTCGGGAGTAAATATAACAACGGTTCCGTTTTTCAGGCCGGTATCCTGCTCAGGGAGATCGGAAACGAGCTCGCCCTGATGGAATTCTGCCGATTTCATGCGTCCTTCACGAATAGCATCAATATGAAATACCGATGAAAGAGCATTAACAGCTTTCACACCTACACCATTCAGTCCGACGGATTTTTTAAAGACGCGGGAATCGTATTTGGCGCCGGTATTCATCTTTGAAACTGCTTCCACAAGTTTTCCCAGGGGGATACCGCGTCCATAATCGCGAATGGTAACTTGCCTGTCTTCAACCGTGATATCAATCATCTTTCCGAATCCCATCATGTACTCATCAACCGCGTTATCGAGCACTTCCTTCATGAGAATATAAACACCATCATCAGGCGATGATCCGTCACCCAGCTTGCCAATATACATTCCGGGGCGCTTACGGATATGCTCTTTCCAGTCAAGTGTCCTTATGCTATCTTCCGAATAAATCCCAGTCATTTTTCAATATATTTGCGCAAATATAGTTAAAAGCGCATGGGTTCATACAATTGTTTTTCAACAAAGAAATTAACAGGTTGACTGGCAGATTTATAGCTTTTGCGGGCTTTTTGAAAAAACAGCCTTTACCTTCATATTGGTATTCGCGTGGGAATTATAGAGTCGCTTTGAATCAAATTGCCACTCCCATTCACGGACAAGTTCACCCGAAGGGATCCGGGTAAAAATCAATTCCTTCTCCTCCAACACTTTGCCGTGGCTGTTGATAAGTATTTCCATATAATC
>CAYGFI010000060.1:0-9837 GCA_964349045.1 uncultured Chitinophaga sp. | reverse complement strand
GAACCAATGAAGCCTCCGGTAATATCAGCCTCAATAAATTCCACACCGTTTAAATTCTCTGATTTTCTTCTGATTTGCGGAGGAATATGGACATCGACCAGGCTTATCCTTTTAACAGATCGCAGGATACTTTCAATGGGAAAATCGAGTAACCAGCCACTGCCCAGCACCACGATGTGGTCAAAATCGTTGCTTTGCAGAACTTCCTTTATAAAACTTCCGGCCTTGTTAAGATGATCACTCCAACCATCCTCCTCCCGAAGATACCGGCGAAGTATTCCCTTCTGATCGGAGATATAATTCATCCTGCGCAATATTTTCAGTTCGGGAGCCGGGGCGAACATGATATGCTATTTATTTTCTTAATTCTTTTAAAGCAGTTTCAATGATGGAATGTACTTTTTCCGCGAGCTCTGCCGGCTTATCATCTTTGAAACTCTCGTATGGAACAGGGTCCAAAACTTTAAGGACCATTTTCTGGCGACCCGTAAGCGCCCACCCTGATCTGGGAATTGCTTTTGATGTTCCGTCAAGAACCATGGGATATATGTCGGTTTTTGTCTGAAGTGCCAGCATGAATGCCCCCTCTTTAAATTTACCCATCTCACCGGTCCTTGACCGGGTACCTTCAGGGAATATTACCAGTGAATTTCCTTCAGAAAGCGACTTAACGGACTGATCCTTAAACCTCTGAAAGGCGTCACCCGCTCCTCTGTAAATCCTGATGGAACGGTTTATTGACAAGACCCATCCGACAAAAGGAAGGCGGAAGTTTTCCACTTTTGATGTCCATCGAAAGTGCCTGAAAAGACTATTTACAACCAGGATATCTGCAAAACTCTGATGATTAGATACCATGATTTTTACGTGCTTATCATTCAGCTTTTCCCGGCCCGTAATTTTAAGACTCCAAAGAGGTACCATCCAGATGTACAATGCTCCCCAAAAACAAGAAAAACGGTGAACGAGCCAAAGATTTTTATCAAATAAAAATGTGAGAAACCATAGCGCCAGTAAAACCGGAGTCAGAATCAAGCACGACAGGATAAATAAAATCCAAAGCAAAACCGATAAAACATTCAGGGAAAATCGTTTCACATTGTTTAATTAAGTTTAAGCAAAAATAACAATTCAGAATCAGATTGCCATGAATGAGGAAAATAGTTTGTAAAGTTTGTAAAGTTCTGTAGTTTAATTACTTTACGAACTTTATGAACTTTTGTCTTTTTTCCTGGTTAAATTAGCAGGATAAAAACATCTAAAATCCAAAATCCCATTCCATGCTCTGTATTAAAGACCTCCATACCGATCCTTATTTTAACCTTGCAGCAGACGAATATGTGATGAAAAAATTTAAGGAAGATTGCTTTATGCTTTGGAGGAATGAACCTTCGATTATCGTCGGAAAGCATCAGAATACCCTTGCGGAGATCAATCTGGATTATGTGAGAGAGAACAACATTAAGGTGGTTCGCAGGATTTCAGGCGGAGGTGCGGTTTTTCATGATCTTGGGAATCTCAATTTTACATTTATAAGAAACAGTAGAGAAGGCTCGCAGGTTGACTTTCGGAAGTTCACCCGCCCCATTTTAGATGTTTTACAGTTAATGGGTATAAATGCTAAATTTGAAGGCAGAAATGACCTCACCATCGACGGAAAAAAGTTTTCCGGAAATGCCGAGCACGTATGGAAAAACCGGACCCTGCATCATGGCACCCTCCTGTTTTCAGCCGTGATGACGGATCTCTCATCCGCCCTAAAGGTGAACCCTATGAAATTCACCGATAAAGCTGTTAAATCGGTGCGGTCAAGAGTCACGAATATCAGTGAACACCTGAAAGAAAAAATGGATGTGCTTGAGTTCCGCGACAGGATCATGATGCACATCATGGAAATGTATCCCGATTCGAAATTGTACCGGTATACTCCTGAAGACATCTCCGGTATAGAGATACTCAGGGATGAAAAATTTTCAAAATGGGAATGGAACTTTGGGTATTCCCCAAAATATGATTTCGAAAAGATGATCCGTACCGAAGGTGGAAGCGTAGAGTTTCATTTTAACGTGGAAAAGGGAATTATCCGTGACATACGCATTTATGGCGATTTTTTTCACAAGCACGATATTGAAGTTGTTGAAAAATCACTTGTTGGCGTCAAACACGAATATGATTCAATCATTGAGAACCTCTCGAAGTTTAATTTCAATGACTATTTTAAAAATATTAATGTGAAGGAGTTTGCAGAGGGAATGTTTTAAAATAGTTACTAATACTCACTTCCTCTCACTATAAATTAGCTCCTTCTTTCCCCGAATCCACCGGTACCCAAGAAAAATCCCTGTTGCAATCAGGCTTCCCCAGATGGCGCCACCAATCACATCAAAAGGATAATGCACTCCCATGTAAATCCGGCTATAGCTTACAATTACTGCCCAGGTCAGCATGCTGATAACCAGCCACCTCTCCCTGAAAATCAGGCACATAAAAACAGCAAGTCCAAAGGTATTAGCCGCATGAGAAGATATAAAACCATACATTCCACCCCGGTAGCCGTTTACCAGGTGAACCAGTCCTTCCAGTTCCGGATTTCGGCTGGGTCTCAAGCGTTCAAAAACATTCTTGAAAAGGTGCACCGAACTCATATCTGTAAGTGCAAATACAACAATCGCAAGTGCAATCAACAGCCATCCTTTTCTGCGAAAACGGTAGAATGTCCAGAAAATGAGAAAAAGATACAAGGGCAGCCATTCGATCCTGCCACTAATAAAAACCATGATTTTATCGAAAAATGGAGAATTCTGACCGTTCAGTAAAAGAAACAGCTTCACATCAAGGTTTTGAAGGTATTCGAACATGGATCAGGAGTTTAGAGCTTCCCAGATTTTATCCTTAAGTTCTGAAATCCCCGTCATGGTAAGGGAAGAAATAAATAAGGTTTCAACATCAGGCAGATCCTTAATGATTTCATCCGTCAGTTCCTTATCAAGCAGATCGGATTTCGAAATAGCGAGCATTCTTTTTTTATCGAGCAATTCCGGATTATATAATTTAAGTTCATTTAACAGGATCCGGTATTCCGCGCGAATGTTCTTACTATCGGCCGGGATTAAAAACAGTAACATTGAGTTTCTTTCAATATGTCTCAGGAACCTGAGTCCGAGGCCTTTCCCTTCATTCGCACCCTCGATGATACCGGGTATATCGGCCATCACGAAGCTCAGATTATCGCGGTAATGTACAATTCCAAGGTTGGGGGCTAAAGTGGTAAAAGCATAATCGGCAATTTTTGGTTTTGCAGAAGAAAGCACCGATAATAAAGTGGATTTGCCTGCATTCGGGAAACCAACAAGTCCTGCATCGGCAAGCAGCTTAAGCTCAAGTATTCTCCAGGCTTCAATAGCCGGTTCACCGGGCTGTGCGTATCTCGGTGTCTGGTGAGTAGATGTTTTAAAGTGATTATTACCCTGTCCTCCCCGACCCCCTTTTAAAAGAATTTTTTCCTCGTTGGGTTGTGTTATTTCGAAGAGTACCTCTCCTGTATCCTTGTCCTTCGCTACAGTTCCCAAAGGCACTTCAATGACAGCATCTTTCCCGTCGGCTCCCGACTTCAGGGCGCTGGAGCCTCTTCCACCATTAGTGGCAAATACATGTTTCTTATATTTCAGGTGGAGAAGGGTCCATAGTTGCGGATTAGCGCGAAGGATCACATCACCACCGCGGCCGCCATCTCCTCCGTCGGGTCCTCCCTTGGGTATGTATTTCTCCCTGCGAAGATGAGCAGAGCCCGCCCCTCCCTTGCCCGAACGGCAAAAGATTGTTACGTAATCCACAAAATTTGACTCTGCCATGGTTAATTATTGAATGGTATAATTTCTGGTAAAGGTTTGTAGCCTATCAGAGCCTGTTAATCTCCCCCTCAATGCGCCCAAAAATCTCTTCAATACTACCTGATCCGTTCACAGGGCGGTATTTGCCTTGCTTCTTATAATACTCAATTACAGGTGCAGTCTGGCAAAGGTACACATTCAAACGGTTCTCGATCGTATCAATGTTATCATCGGTTCGCCCGGTTTCCACTCCCCTTTTAAGGAGTCTTTGAATCACTTCTTCATCAGGAACTTCAAGGGTCACCATCAGGCTGATCGCTTTGCCAGATTCAGCAAGCGCTTTGTCCAGTGCTCCTGCCTGTGCTACCGTTCGGGGAAAACCGTCGAAAATAAATCCGTTCGAATCGGGATTTGCATTGATTTTATTACGAATCATACCGATGACAATATCATCCGAAACAAGCTCACCTTTTTCCATTATGGCTTTAGCTTTAATTCCGAGTTCACTTTTGCTGGTGATCTCGGAACGGAGTAAATCGCCGGTAGATAAATGCATGAGTTTATGCCTGGCAATCAGCTTTTCTGACTGTGTCCCCTTGCCGGATCCCGGGGGACCGAATAAAACGATATTTAACATTTTTGGATTAATTATTTTGGATTATACAAGCGTTTTGAATTGCAAATATACGAACTCCCGATCAGCCATTTTCAATCAGGGTATAAATATCCTGGTATTTTCTGCCATAACCGTTATAGTCGAGACCATATCCGATGATGAATTGGTTTGGGATGGAAAATCCAATGTAGTCGAGTGGAATCTCAGCCTTACAGGAGTCTGGCTTGTAAAGAAGAGCAGCAACTCTTACAGATGCGGGTTGGTAACCCGATAGCTGCCGCATAATGGTATCGAGTGTGCTTCCCGTATCAACTATATCCTCGAGAATCACAATATTCTGATTTTTAATTTCCTGGTTCAGCCCGATAAGTTGTTTCACCGTTCCTGAAGCGCTGGTTCCCTGGTATGATGCCAGCTTAAGAAAAGTGATCTGGGCATCGATGCTTATTTTTTTAAAAAGATCTGATGCAAACATAAAAGAACCGTTGAGAATGGCGATAAACACCGGATCCTGGTCTTTAAGATCACGCGATATTTCAAAAGCAAGTTCCTGGATTCTGTTCTGGATTCTTTCAGAGGGTATGGAAATCCCGAATTCCTTATCGAGAACCTTTATTCTCTTCATACAACAGGCATTAAATTTCTGCTAAGGTATGAAATTTTAAAGTAAAGTCAGGGAGGCGCCTTAAAGTGAGGGACAGATTGGATATTAAATGAAGATCGTATTAACCCTGACGTGTTGTGCAATCAGGAGATGTTTTTTTCTGATTTTGAACCAATTTTATATTATTTGAGTATCGGCAATGATTAACAAACATCCCTTTTTTTGCAGGGTTGGTCAGATCACATTCCTTAGGTAGATTCAATATCAATATACTTAATTTGTTTTTTGGATCAGGTTTATTGATATTTGTGAGGCAATATTATGCCATCGATTAGATTGTCCCGTCAGAGCTTGCCCCGATAAAATCGGGGGACATTATATTGGCAGCCAAAATTATGAGAGGTCCGGTCTAAATCCCGTCAGGGATGATATAATCATTTTATATTATTTTTGTTTTAGGAAGATTTAAACAACCCAAAATCCAAATACAATGGAAAACATGTACATTAATCATCTGGCTGTTGCAGTCTGTGCATTCAGCAGCCTATTAATCGGAGGTATCTGGTATTCCCCTTTTGTTTTTTTTAAAGCATGGCAAGCAGAAAGCGGACTAACCGATGAACAAATTAATAAGGCAAATATGTTCAAAACTTACGGGATCACCCTTATTCTCGCTTTTGTGATGTCCTATAATCTTGCGTTCTTTCTTGGCGATGCAGAAACAGACTGGCTATGGGGACTCACGGCCGGGTTCCTTGCAGGTTTTGGCTGGGCAGCGCTTTCATTGGCAGTCATTGGTCTCTTTGAACAAAAAAGCTTTAAATATATTCTCATTAACGGGGGATATATTACAGTGTGGTTCAGCCTCATCGGTCTGATCCTGGGAATCTGGAGATAAATCCTGATTTCCAAAAAGTTTCTGAGGCAGATATAACCATTATTTAGCCACAGATTTGCAGAAAATAAGATTTATAAAACTGTGAATTTGTGGCTTTTTCATAATTATTATGTGACCATTAGTCAATTTTTTAAGCAATCAGCATCATTTTTTTGTATTTTTAGGCTGATTTTTAAATATCCGTCACATAAAATAATAACAACCAATATGAATCCTAAAATAAGCATAATCATGGGAAGCACCTCCGATCTTCCTGTAATGAAAGAAGCTGCCAAAGTTCTCGATGAACTTGAGATTCCTTTTGAAATTAACGCGTTATCCGCGCACCGTACACCCGATCAGGTCGCGGAATTCGCAAAATCATCGATAGAACGGGGAGTGAGGGTAATCATTGCCGGCGCCGGAGGGGCCGCGCACCTGCCCGGTGTAATGGCAGCATTCTTCCCGCTTCCCGTGATCGGTGTTCCGGTGCGCTCTTCGATTTCCATCGATGGCTGGGATAGCATTCTTTCAATCCTCCAGATGCCCCCCGGAATACCCGTCGCCACGGTAGGTCTCGATGGAGCCAGGAACGCGGGTATTCTTGCAGCTCAGATACTTGCCACCGGCGATGAGCAAATAATGTCAAGAATTTTATCATTCAAAGAAGGTCTTAAAGATAAAATCATACAGGCTAACGAGGAGCTGAAATCCATCAAATTTAAATTTAAAACCAATTGAAAATTCATAGGATATACAACAGGTTTACCAGGGAAAATAATCTCCCTCCGGTTTACCTGTTGGTAACCCTATTCTTTACTCAAACCATTTTTGCCCAGGAAAATTTCCCCATTGGCAGCCGGGCTGCTGCTCTCGCAAATGCTGTTGTAATGGAGTCTGATATCTGGTCGGTTGGCCATAACCAGGCCGGTTTAGGCGATTATAACAATTTCAGCATAGGCTTTCACCACGAGAATAAATATGTCGTTAAGGAACATGCACTTCATGCACTGGTCCTGACCGTCCCTGTAAAACCGGGAACAATTGGCTTTTCTTATACCTATTTCGGCTATCCCAAATATAACGAGAGTAAGATTGGATTGGCATTTGGGAGGAGTTTTGGTGACAAAATTTCCGCAGGGATTCAGATGAATTACCATTATGTTTATGTTTCGGGGGAATATGAAAACCGGCACGCGGTGACCGTCGAAGGGGGTATTCAGTATAAGCCCGTGGAGTCTCTTCGCATTGGCGTCCACATTTTTAATCCTTCCCGCTCACGCCTCTCTCCTGTTGACATAGACACTCTTGTGACCACCCTGCGCGCAGGCATCAGCTATTCTCCGGTTGAAAAACTCTGGATGGCTATCGAGACGGAGAAAAACCTTACTCAAAATCTGCGCATTAAATCGGGTATTGAATACGAAATTCTCGATGGTCTCTGCCTTCGTACCGGAATTATCACACACCCGGTTCAGAATACCTTCGGACTTGGATTTAATATCGGCCGGATAAACGCGGACGTAGCCTTCAGCCATAACCAGACTCTCGGATTCACACCACATTTCTCAATGCACGTCCTATTGAAATAAAAAAAATCTTCCTTAACGCCGAGATTTTCATTTTCACTACATAAAGAATAAATGCAAACGCATTTTTCTAAAAATCCTTTATGTGGAGAGATCATTTCACCGGCCTTTTAACTTTGGTTTCTTTATACTTATTTCAGGGGATTTGCATCATGGCACAAAATTCCCCTGTAGATGGTAATATCACAATCTCCGAAGTTCTGGAGGAAAAAGTATCGGACAATGATGAAGACTCTGACCCAGTCGTGATAGCTGATGAGATGTATTATTTCCTGGATCATCCCTTGAATATTAACACCGCAACAGATGAAGAGTTAAGGCAATTGCATCTTCTTACTGAGTTTCAGATTTTCTCCCTCATAAGCTATATTCAGGATCATGGTGAATTGCTTTCAGTAAATGAATTGCAACTGGTTTACGGATTCGACCTGCATCTGATAAGCAATCTGCTTCCATTTATTATCGTTTCTCCCCAAAAAATGCTGACAGGAAATCATACACTTCAAAAAAAACATTTCAGACAAAATCTTTTAATACGGGCAGGATTTGATGGAATTAAGAAAGCGGGTTTTATTCCCGACAGCATTGGAAATAAAGAGTTTACAGGTAAGAACCGCGCGCTTCTGGTTCGGTATGAAGCAGGCATTTCACGTTTCAACACCGGTTTCACCATCGATCAGGATGCAGGTGAATCATTCACTTCCGGGGGAAAGAGCTTTAATCCTGATTTTATGTCTGCCTTTCTCGAATACAAGGGTCAGGGGCCCGTTAAAAAGATTATCATAGGCGATTACAAAATCTCATGCGGACAAGGTCTCGTGCTGGGTGGTTATGGTTTGCGTAAAGGCGCTCAGGTCCTTCTCTCCCCCCAGGCAACCGGGATCAAAAAATACAGCTCAGCCGGTGAAAATGATTTTTTCAGGGGAGTTGCAGGTTCATTGCATCGGGGAAATATCAGTACGGAAATTTTCGCCTCTCGTATGAGAATTGACGCAGGTTTACATGAACTGACAAACGATACAAGTACTATATTATATTTCAGTTCGCCCGATGCATCCGGCTTACATCGGAGCATTGCTGAATTGAGAAAAAAAGATGCAGTAATAATCAACAGTTTTGGGGGTCATTCACAAATCAGCAGGAATAAAATTGTATGGGGATTTAGCTATCTGAACCAACAGTACAGTCACCCCTGGATTCGAAACACAACGGCCTATGCACAGGAAATTTTTCCATCAGGAATAAATCTTCAAAATATTGGCAGTGATTTCAAAGTTAGTCTGGGAAAGATGGCTGTTTTTGGTGAAATAGCTGCAGACACGAAAGCCAGAGTGGCAGTTTTCGCTGGAACTTTGGCCGAACTGCATCCACTTATTCGGTTATCACTGGCCTACAGAAATTATAAGCCTGATTATCTCGGTATAAAATCCTCTGGTTTTGGAGAATCCCAGGGTACAAAAAATGAGGAGGGCTTTTACCTGGGTTTGCAAATGTTTCCCTGGAAATATCTCAAAGTGGATCTTTATGCCGATCATTACAGTTTTCCTTTTCTTCGTTACAATAGTACCAATCCCTATTCCGGTAACGATTACCTGCTGAACCTGGTATTTTATCCTACCCGGGAATTCATAATAAACATGAGGTTCCGGTATGAGAAGACGCAAAACCGTTCCCAGGGTGATCTCCCCGGAATAAATCACATGGAAACCATTCGTAAAGGAAGCTACCGGTTGGAAATGAATTACGAACTGAATGAGAATCTAAAACTAAAATCCCGGATTGAATTCAGCTATTTTCAGACTGCAAATGATGCCACAACAATAGGTTTCTATTCGGGTCATGATATGGGTTTCGCATCCAACTCTCAAAAAATAAAAATCTGGCTACGTTATGCCCTCTATGATATTCCAGGCTGGGATAACCGGATATACGCGTATGAAAATGATGTGCTGTATAGCTTTTCAGTGCCGGCTTTTAACTCAAAGGGAGCGAGGATTATCGCTATGGGGAAAGCAGATATTTTCCCGGGGTGTGAAGTAAGTATTCGTTATGCGGTTTCACAATTTCAGGGGATCAAAAAATGGGGTTCCGGAAATGATAAAGTTGAAAGCGGGATTGACTCATATTTTACCCTGCAGTTAAGATTTAAGATATAGAAAGCGAAAGAAATAAAATATCGGGTCAGGATTACTTTCAGCGACCGCGTTCGCATAAAGCATAAGCGGTTGCGAAGCCCGTAAACCCGGTTAACGATTTTTGATTTATGAAGTATATTAATGATACCTTGAATAAAGATGATGATCTTGAAGAATGATTTATAA
>CAYGFI010000059.1:22530-24920 GCA_964349045.1 uncultured Chitinophaga sp. | reverse complement strand
ACATTACATACAATTTTAGGAGGGAAATTTAAATAGATTGTACTTTCTATTTACGTGTTAAGATCGCAATCATTGAACTTTCTTTTAATAATTCCTCATTTTTAATACCATAGGACCTTCACCTTATGAGATATTGTTACTGCAGGAATTTTCTGAAAATCCATTTACCACTAATACAAATCTAAAAGAGGCTGCTGATCGCGGGAGAAAATCACTGTAGTTCAGCTGGGGGTAAGCGAACAAAAAAATACCGTAACAGGATCGATAATTAGTTTCAGTGAGCCCTTCTCTTTCGACTCATCGGTTCCTCAAAACAGGCTTCGATAAGATTCATTAAGAAACATTTTTTTGGGCATATTATAACGGTAAATTGCATTAAAATAAACTTATTTCGGTGAAAATAAGTACAAATTGCTACTTGGATACTCTTCATAATATATTCCTCTATTTAAAAACGTTTTAAATAATATGAGTTATGCAAATGACTATTTATAAATATTTTGAGCATGCAGGAAAACTAAAGCCCCGGCTTTTTATTCAGTTGATTTTGATACTGTTTAGCTTTTGCATCAAAGTATCATTCATCCAGGCCCAGGTAACTTTTTATGTTTCGCCCTCTGGTAATGATTCATGGTCAGGCCTTCATGAAACCAATACTGATAAAGACGGACCATTTGCTTCACTTCCTGAGGCTGTTAATATGGTGAGAAAACATTTTCAAATGTCTGGTTCCGAGACTGTCTACAAAATTGTTCTGAGAGAAGGTACCTATCAGGTTATTAGTCCAATTGAATTTACAGAAAAAGATAAATTCAGTCTTTCAATAGAGGCTTTTAAAGGTGAAAAACCGGTAATTTCAGCCGGGAAAAAAATAACAGGATGGAAAAAGGCAAAAGTCAACGGTAAAGCCTGCTGGAAAGTAAACCTTCCCGATGTGAAAAACGGTGAATTTTATTTTCGTCAATTGTTTGTAAACGGTCAGAGGGTAAGTCGTCCAAGGTTACCTGAAGCTGGCTTTTACGAAGTGGAGGATCCTCTTCTGGGAAAAACCGGGACTCCTGCAGAGCAATATAGTAATTCATCAAAGGACAGATTTATTTTCAGGGATGGGGACATACAGAACTGGAAAAACCTGGAGGATATTAATGTTATGGTCATCCACTATTGGCAGGAAGACTACCTGCCTGTCAGGGAAGTTAATCTTAATACCAGGGAAGTAGTGTTCACGGCAAAGAGTTATATGCCTTTTCTGCGCTCGCACCCTGCCCATGTGTGTGGAAACGCATGGTATTATGTTGATAATGTATTTGAATCACTGGATAAACCGGGTGAATGGTACCTCGACAAACCCACAGGTGATCTCTATTATATTCCTAAGCCCGGAGAAATTATGAACAAAACAGAAATATTTGCTCCGGTTACTTCCCAGATAATTCAAATAAATGGGAATGCAAATGAAAAGAAATTCGCAGGTGACATCCATTTTTCCGGATTGAAATTCTGCCATAGTGAAATAGTATGGAATTCACATTACGGAACAGGTAACAATTTTGGCGGCAGTGGCCCTGCATTGATTCGTTTCAACTCGGCACAAAATTGCAGTGTATCGGAATGCGAGTTTGTCAACCTGGGAGAATATGCTATTGAATTACTTGGCGGATCTGAAAATATTTTCATTACCGGGAACAGGTTCTCAGACCTGGGAGCCGGCGCCGTAAAGATGAACAATTGCAGTAAAATAAATGTAACCGATAATGAAATCAATTCAGGCGGAAGAGTCTTTCATGGAGCTGTTGCAATTCTTGCCAATACAACAAAATATTGCCGGTTCTTCCATAACCATATTTCCGATTTTTATTACAGTGGCATCGTTTGTAGCGCAACAAGGAATACTCCCGGATGCTATGATAACCTGATCATGAAAAATCACATACACGAAATCGGACAGGGCTGGTTAAGCGATATGGGTGGAATCTATGTTCCCGGCCTGCAACCGGGAATGGTAATCCGTGGAAATGTAATTCATGATGTTAATTCGGCCTGTTATGGCGGGAATGCTATCTATCTCGATGACTTTGCAGAGCACATCATTGTTGAACAGAACTTGCTATATAAAACAAACAATGTAATTGTGAATTTTAAAGGAAACGAAAACATCGTCAGGAATAATATTCTTGCATTTGGCGGACAGTCGATTATAAGGATAGCAACTCCTCATCCTCAGGATACCATGGTGGCAATTATATATAAAAACATAATGCTCGTGAACGACACCTATGTTCATCGCACACGTCATGAAGTTCCGCTTTTTAAACCCGGTTACTGGTCAGATCTTAACGTCATCTGGAATTTAGGAAAAGGAGAGCTTAAAGTGGAACAACCCTTTAATT
>CAYGFI010000059.1:0-22430 GCA_964349045.1 uncultured Chitinophaga sp. | reverse complement strand
GCATTAATGGAACTGGCTTCGCAGGGGGTAAGATTTGCTCATGCATATACAGCCTCTCCTGTTTGTCAACCTTCACGCACATCCATTATTACCGGATTATATCCCAGTCAGACCGGAATTTGCGGGAACCAGTCCAATCCGGTTAACGAAGAATTAAGGAACGCCTCCTTTATGAACCGACTGCAGGATGCCGGATATTATACGGCTTTAATTGGTAAACATCATTATATTGACCGTTATGCAGTGGGCATCGATGTTGTTAAAGAGGATGCGGATGCAATAAAGGCTTATGGAATAGATTTCCTTGTGCAGTGCCTCGACGTCGGAGAGCACATTCCAAATGCAGATAAAACTGAAAACATCGATGATTACATTTATTACCTCCGTTCGAAAGGTTTGGAAAAAAAATACTTTGATGAGGTAAAAAGCGGATTAAAAACACGAAAGCATCCTTTGAATCCTGACGATTCAGAGGACGGTTTCATTGGTCAGGAAGCAGTTAAGTTTGTCAGGAATTTTAAAGGGAACCAGCCTTTTTATATGAATGTGAGTTTTATCGGACCGCATCCGCCTTACATGGTTCCTGGTGAATTCCATACATTACCTGAAAACACCAGGCCTCCCGTTGAGGCTGTACCATCACCTGAAACTGCACGGAAAAGGGCTGTTTATGAGGATATGTGCACAAATATAGACAATTATGTAGCCCTGTTGGTAAAAGCTCTTAAAGAAAAAGGATTGTTTGAGAAAACTGTGATCCTGTTTGTTGCCGATCATGGCGACAATCTGGGGGATTACGGGATCTGGGATAAGCGTTATTTCTATGAGCAAAGTGCAGGTGTGCCAATGTTTATTTCCGGGAAAGCCATTACAGGTACGAATCTGCGTTATGAAGCAGTGGTGTCAAAGGCACTTGTATCCACTCTCGATATTTACCCAACAGTTCTTTCCCTGGCCGGAATAGATTCTCCAGTGAATGAACGCCCTGGAAGAAATCTCATCGAGATAATCAATAATGATAATCCGCTTTTTTTCAGGGATGCCGTTTTTTCTGAACTGGGAACCTGCTCAATGATCCGGACGGCCGGATGGAAAATGGTTTTTGACCCTGAACAGGGAGGTACAGTTTACCTCTTCAACCTGGTGGTTGATCCGGGCGAAATTAACAATCTCGCAGGAGTTGCCGGGTATGAAAACATCACTGCCGAACTTACCGGTAAGTTGCTTTCACATTATATTACCCTGAACCAGTTCACCCACTCCAAAGAGCAGATGAGGCTTCAAAAGGTAAGGGTAAGGTATAATAATTAAATCCCCGCCCATTTAACATTTATTGATAATTGAATAGAAACCCAAAATTTAAAAAAGATGAAAAAACTTTTAATGTTTACAATACTGACATTTGCCGGTTCATTCATGGCATTCTCCCAATCAAAAGATTGGCGAAATCTCGATAATGCAGTCAGTATTATCCCCGATGAAGGATATTGCGACCAGCCTTATGCTGTTATAAATAAAAATGGAGAATGGGTGGTCGTTATGACTACCGGTGGAGGGAGGGAAGGAGATGCAGGTCAGCATATTGTTTCAGTAATTTCAAAAGATCGTGGCCTTACATGGAGTTCACATTATGATATCGAACCTTCAACCGGCCCTGAAGCATCCTGGGTAACTCCGATTATCATTCCCTCAGGAAGAATCTATGTTTTCTATACCTATAATGCGGATAACATGCGTGAAGTCCTGAATTCCAAGGGAGTGCCAATAAAAAGAGTTGATACCATGGGTAAGATGATGATGAAGTATTCGGATGACGGTGGTTATTCATGGTCAGAAAATCGATATGAAGTTCCCGTTAGGAATTTTGAAATAGACGATAACAACATATATAAAGGGAAAGTACTGTTCTTCTGGACTGTGGCTGTCCCCATCATTCATGACAATGCAGTTTACCTGCCCCTGGCAAAAGTCGGGAATTTCGGGGAAGGCTTTATGGAAAGCGGCTCAGGCGCCATCGTCAGGAGTTCAAATATTCTTACCGAAAAAGATCCTGCAAAGATCATTTGGGAAACACTGCCTGACGGTAATAAAGGTTTATTACCTCCTGAAGGGTTAGTGGCAGATGAACACAACATCGTATCGTTAAGCGATGGGAGCTTGTTTTGTGTTTACCGCACCAACATGGGGCATAATGTTCAAACCTACAGTACCGATAACGGACACGCCTGGACAACCCCGGAATGGGCTACCTATACACCCGGTGGTAAACTGATGAAACAACCACGTTGTTTTAATAAGGTTTATAAGTTTAAAAACGGGAAATACGTATTGTTCTTTCATAACAATTCAAGCAGGAACTATAGTAATCATCCCATCGGAAACCGAAATCCAACCTGGCTCTCTGGTGGAGTCGAAAAAAATGGAAAAATCTACTGGAGTCAGCCTGAAGTTTTTTTGTATGATATGGATTATGCCAATGGGATTTCCTACCCGGATTGGATTGAGGATAAAGGAGAGTATTACTTTACCGAAACCCAGAAAACTATTGCAAGGATCCATAAAATTCCAGGGGATTACCTTGAAATGCTCTGGAACCAGGCAGAGAATAAAGTTCTGACAACAAATGGCCTTGCCCTTGAGGTAAAAGGCAAAGACAGTGAGGCGGGGAATACATTTAAAATGCCGGCATTAGGCAAGTTGTTTAATGGTAATGGATTTTCGCTTGAATTCAGATTAAAAACCGGGAAAATTAAAAATGATCAGGTTTTGCTGGATACCCGGCGGATTAAAACCGAAGGATATGGTACCAATTCGAAGTTTGCCGGAAATGGAATAAAAATCACCATACTTAAATCCGGGGCAATCGAGATTCTGATGGACGACTGCCGTTCACCGGTTGTTTGGGGTTCAGGTCCGGGAACAATTAAACCAGGCACAAATCATCATATTGTTATTAATGTTGATGCTGAGGCAAAAATCCTGACACTCCTGATTGACGGTGATCTATGGGATGGCGGAGACCGGCCTTATGGCTATGCAAGGTTTAATCCTTATACGTATGAAATCAACGGCGAAGAGAAAGTAAGCTTCTCATCTGAATTTAAAGGTAATGTTGAGGTGTTCAGGGTATATACACGGTGTTTAAATATATCGGAAGGGATTGGGAATTATCAGTCCGGAAAATAGTCCGGATTAATTCATTTGAATTGAATGTACATTAGTGTAATTAATAGCTTCGATATTGTTTTTATTGGAATTGAAATATTGGATAAAAATTGGAAATAGTTTAAAATGGGCAAAAATTATAAAACTCTTGTCACCGGGTATGTTACACCGGAATGGATTGGTGATTTGGCAAATATCTCAGAGATAATTATCTGGCCCGGTGATAAGACTTTTTTAATGCCTCGTGAAAAGATATTAAAATTACTGCCCGGAATGGACGCTGTGGTAAACTTTGCGGAACTCAGGGCAGATAAGGAATTGTTGGATAACACATCAAAATTGAAGATCATTGCCAATGTTTCAATTGGATATGATAACCTGGAGCTCGATGAATTATCAAAAAGAAAGATTTGGGCCAGCAATTCACCAGGGTATTTCAATTTTGCTGTAGCTGAATATATTATTGCCGGAATGTTGTACCTTTCACGGAGGATTGGAGAAGCTGAACGATTTGTGAGGGAAGGTAACTGGAAGTCTTTTGAACCTGGAAGATGGGATGGTTTAAGCTTAAGAGAGAGATCACTCGGAATAGTGGGCCTGGGTTCTGTTGGAAGAGAACTTGCAAATCTTGCAAATTGCCTCGGAATGGAAGTCAGATACTTTGACGCTTATAACCGGAATTCCCCGGGTTTTACTGAATTAAAGGATCTTGTTGCAAAGAGCGATTTTGTTTCAGTCAATGTTCCACTTAGCCCTGAAACCTTTAAAATGATTAACCAGGAATTTGTGGACCAGATGAAAGAGGACGCAATTCTGATAAATACTTCAAGAGGTTCGGTTATTGATGAAAGTATTCTTCTGAAAGCACTATTGTCCGGGCGAATTAAAGGAGCTGTGCTCGATGTATTCGAAAACGAACCTGATGTTCCCGACGAGCTGAAAAAACTTAGTAATGTCGTAATAACCCCACATATTGCAGGTGGTACTAAAACTTCCCGAAAGGCAAGTGTGGAAAATGCTTTTCGTAATGTTTACAGTGTTTTAACTGGAAATAAACCATTGAATCCTTTAAATAATTTTTAATAAACAAATCCTGAAGGCAATATAATTTCATAACATGTGGGTTCTCCCGTTGAAGCGGGACAAGCTATATGACTATTTAAAATCACTATTGTCCGGTAAAAATTAAAAAGAAAAATTTCAAAATTAAGAAAGAGTAAAGCGCGATGGCCCGCAAAAATGGCCGCGAGCTTGAGGGCCTTGTGGGTAAAGGCCGGGATGATTTTTGCTTGATTTTTTTGTTTACTTTTTTCATCAAGGAAAAAAGTAAATGCCTGTCCGGCATTAGGACATTAATAAATAAGGACATATTTTAATTATTAACTACAATGCTTGGTTTAATTATGATATAGAGGTATTCGACATTTTTAACCGGACACCAATGATTAAAAATAAATTATATACGTTGGAAACTTTATATTAGCATATTATTGCAATTTTTCATTGATACTCTGTAAATGATAATTGAAAAACTGGAATTATACAAAGTGCCTCCCCGTTGGCTGTTTTTAAAGATCACAACAAGCTCGGGAATAACAGGATGGGGTGAAGCAATTCTTGAAGGCAAAGCCGATTCAGTGGCTGCAGCTGTTCTCGATATGGAAGATTACCTGGTGGGTAAGAATGCATCCGCGATAGAGGATATTTTCAATGTTCTTAGTAAAGGAAGCTTTTACAGGGGAGGTCCGATATTGATGAGCGCCATCTCAGGTATTGAGCAATGCCTTTGGGATATTAAAGGGAAATATTTAAATACACCAGTATATAACCTGATTGGTGGGCCAGTAAGAGAAAGGGTAAGAATTTACGGATGGATTGGAGGTGATGAACCTCAGGAACTTAAAGAACAGGCCCTGAACAGGATAAAATTCGGATTCACGGCATTAAAATTAAATGTAACCGGTAAATCAGAATGGATTATGTCATGGGAAGATGTCCTAAAAATAAAGAAAAGACTCGGAGAATTACGTACTGCAATAGGCAATGAAATTGGTATTGGACTTGATTTTCACGGGAGGGTTCATAAGTCTGCGGCGAAAATCCTGGTTAAGGAACTGGAGGAATTTCATCCGATGTTTTATGAAGAACCTGTTCTGCCGGAGTTCTCTGATCAGTTAAAGGAAATTTCAAAATATACGTCAGTCCCCCTTGCTCTCGGTGAAAGACTCATAGGAAGGCGGGAGTTTAAAAAAATAATTGAGGAGGGAATTGTAGATATAATTCAACCGGACATAAATCATACGGGTGGGATTTGGGAAACACGTAAAATTGCTGCTTTTGCCGAGATGTCTGACATTGCCCTTGCTCCGCACTGCCCGCTTGGTCCTATCGCTTTTGCAGCTGCACTTCAGCTAAATGCATGTACCCCAAATGCAATAATACAGGAGACCAGCCTTGGAATTCATTATAATGAAGGCGCTGATCTTCTTGATTATGTATTGAATAAAAAAGACTTTCAAATTAAAGACGGGTTTATACCTTTACTTCAAAAACCCGGCCTGGGTATTGAAATTGATGAAGATTTTGTTAACCGGATGGTTAAAATAAGTCATAATTGGCGAAATCCAATTTGGAGAGGAATTGACGGAAGTTTTTTAGAATGGTAAAACTCATTGTGAATGAAAGATATTCTGGAACAATTTAAAAAGAAACTTGCAGGTGGAATTCCTGTATACGGCCCGTTCATGAAAACATCAGACCCTGCTTTTGTAGAAGCTACAGGTTATGCTGGTTTTGATTTTGTTATACTTGATATGGAGCATGGTCCAAATAGTCTTCAAACAATGCAGAACCTGGTCAGGGGAGCCATAATTTCAGGATTGCTGCCGGTAATCAGAGTTCGTGACAGACAACCGGAATCCATATCCCAGGCCCTGGATATTGGTGCATTGGGAATTCAGGTACCCCAGGTAAGTTCTGCACTGGAAGTAGAAGAAATTATTGAAGCTGCAAAATTTTCACCCCAGGGTCACAGGGGTGTCTGCAGGTTTGTACGAGCTGCGGGGTATTCATCAATACCATCTTCCATATATTTCAGGGAGGCAAACAACGCGTTGATCATTGTACAAATTGAAGGGAAAGTAGCGCTGGATAATATTGATGAAATTTTCTCCGAAAAGGGGGTCGATATTTATTTTATCGGACCCTATGATTTGTCCCAGGCCCTTGGAGTGCCAGGCGAGATTAACCACCCTCAAGTCATAAAAGTCATAAAGGGCTTGATAATAAAAGCTAAAGAAAAAGGATGTACTATAGGATTATTCACTGATACAATAGAATCTGCAAAAGAATGGAAAGAGCTTGGAGTTGGTTACCTTTCCTATTCTGTTGATGCTGGAATTTATTACTCTGCTTGCAGGAATATTCTGGATCAGATGAAAAATGCAACCTGACAGAAACTACCCTGCAATAAATACAACCTGTCTGGCAATAAAATACCAAGAAATATAATTTAATATTTAAATTTTAGCATTAAAATATTTAGTAAGTCGATAAATTCTTACTTTTGCATTTTTTATAATAAGATGTATTTATATTGAGAATCAGGAATTTACACACAAATATGGTAAAAGTTTCTTTACAGGATATAGCGAAAAAGGTTGGTGTGTCAAAGACAACTGCCTCATTCGTTTTAAATGGGTTAGGTAAACAAAAGAGAATAAGTGACGATATAATTAATAAAATTCTTGCGACCGCGTTAGAGCTAAATTATAAACCTCACCGTCTTGCAAGAAGCTTAAGAACAGGAAATACAAATGTTCTTGGAGTTATTGTAATTGATATTGCCAATCATTTTTACTCAAAGCTTAGCCGTGCTATTGAAAATTGTGCAGCAGAACATGGTTACAGGGTTATGATTTGTTCATCAGATGAAAAAGATACTCTTCTTGCTGAATGGGTCGATGAACTGGTGGATAATAAAGTGGAAGGGCTGATTATCGCCCCAACTGTTCATGCCCGTCCCAAGCTTCAGGAATTGAAAAAAACCGGCTACCCTTTTGTTTTGGTCGACCGTCATTTTCCTGATATCGAGACCGATTTTGTTGGAATTGATAATCTGCAGGCGTCATACAATGCAACTTCTCTCCTGATTAAAGAAGGCTACAGGAACATTGCCGTAATTGGTTTTGAACCACTACTTGATGTTATGCATCAGCGGATTGAAGGATATAAAAATGCGATCCTGGAGCATGGATTATTACTTAATGGGAATAATATTAGAACAGTTTCATACAAGGACACGCGCGAACAGGTTCGTCATCATGTAACAGATCTTGTGAAAAGCAATATCCGGGCTATTCTTTTTACCAGCAACAGGATTGGAGTCACTGGTCTTCAGCAGTTAAGTGAAATGAAAGTCCGGATCCCCCTGGATATTGCTGTTATAACTTATGATGATAATGAGTTTTTCCCGCTTATGTCCCCCAGCATAACTGCAATTTCCCAACCCATTGATGAGATGGGCAGGCAGGCCGTAAATTTATTATTAGACCGCTTAAAACATCCGGATAAGGAATTTCAGAAATTGCTATTGATTGCCGAACTGATACCAAGGAATTCGGTATGAGCCTGTGATTCCAATTAGTCAGGCACTGTGGCAATTCTTTCAAACAAATCCGGTAACCAGATATCCTTAAAATATGGAGGGATTACCTTCATGGCCAGTTCTTCAAAGGCTTTTCGATCAACAGATATAAATTCAACTCCGGAAGCTTCGATTTCATTCCGGTATTTCATTTCATATTCTTTCATAAGATTATTCTGAAATACTTCAGCTTTCATTACAGCATCCAGAATGATCTCCTGGTTTTTCTTGCTGAATTTAGTATAGAACTGGTCACCGGTTTCAACAATATATACCCCAAGCAGGTGTTCAGTCTCCATTATATATTTCTGGGCTTCGTAAATATGACTGGTATAAATAACCTCCAGGGGATTTTCCTGACCGTCGACCACACCCTGCTTCAATGCCATAAACATGTCGCTGTATGGCAAAGGGGTCGGATTTGCACCGAATACTTTCCAGGAACGGATATAAGTAGGCAATTCAGGAACCCTGAGTTTTAGTCCCTGAAGGTCATCCGGAGACTTGATTTTCAGATTTGTAGTGGTCAGGTAGCGGGGTCCCCTCAACCAGTAAGAAACGAAATGTATTCCCTTTTTCAACAGAATGGTTTCAATCTCCTTTCCAATAGTACTATTTAAAACATTTTTAAGGTGTTCATAGGACCTGAAGATAAATGGGGCTTCAATCGCGCCATAACCAGGCGCATACCATCCGATAACGCTAGGCCCCGTAATAACCATATCGACACTTCCGAGAATTAAAGATTCATTAAGTTCCCTGTCATTCCCTAACTGACCGTTTGCATATATTTTTACTTTTACTTCCCCTTCAGTATTTTTCTCCACCAGTCTTGCGAACTCAAGCGCTCCTTCATGTACAGTTCCTCCAGGAGCCATAACATAGGCAAGTTTCAATTCACTCTCACCCTTATCATACTTTCCCAGGCTTTCACAACCGGGTAGGTTTATCATTGCTATAAAAAGAAAGAAAATTGGTATAAATGCATGCACAATATTTTTCATCCGTATAAAATTTATTTTCAATGGTCGGATGGAACCCACATTAAGAGTTTTTATTCATTTGTGTATGCGTTTCTCAAAACATGTGGGTTTCATCATTTAATTTATTGTAATTAACTGAATGACATTCATTTCCAGGTCATTTAAGTTCCTAAAATCCGGTTATTTGATATTAGCACCAAGAACTTCAACAAGCCAGAGGGATAAATCCGGAATGAAAGTAACAAGTAATAATATAAAGACCATTACAAAGTAAAATGGCCATATTTTTTTAAGGATATCATTAAGACTTACCTTTCCTGCCCCTGAAATAACGAACAATAGCATGCCTACGGGCGGTGTAAGAAGTCCGATCATTATCCCCAGCTGAAATATAACACCGAAATGAATGATATTTATTTCATAGGAAGCAAGAACCGGCAAAAGAAGTGGAGTTAGGATAATCATAATAGATCCACCTTCCATTACAGTACCCAGGAGTAGTATTACCGAGAGCAGTGCTAAAAGAAGTATTGTCTTGTTTTGGGTAAAACTGGTGAAGGCTGAAATAAATTCAGTGGGGTTAACCTCCCGGGTTATAAGCCAACCGAAGGCTGCGGCCCCGGCTATGATTACCATAATTTGTGAAGTAGACTTGGCAGTATTTACCAGCATTCCCGGGATTTCATTGATTTTGATGGCTTTATGAATGAATATCCCGACAATTAGTCCATATACCACTGCAATTACACCGGCTTCCGTTGGGGTAACAATTCCTGAAATGATACCTCCCAGTATTATTACTGGCATTAGTAAAGACCAACTGGCACTTTTCAGGCTTGCCCAAACTTCAGTCCGGTTTCTTTTTTCACCTGATGGATATCCATTTTTAATAGCCAGGATGTATCCTGCAACCATCATTAATAATCCGGCAAGAATCCCCGGAATGGTACCTGCAATAAATAATTTTCCAACTGAAGCATTGGAAACTGAGGCATAAATAATGAATCCGACACTTGGCGGAATAACAGGACCAATAGTAGCTGCTGCTGCATTGATTGCACCAGCATATCCCCTCGGATATCCCTGTTTGACCATATTTGGTACCATAACGGATCCAATGGCAGCTCCGCTGGCAATAGCCGCCCCCGAAACAGCGGCCATAAGCATATTAACCACAACTACTACAAAGGAGAGTCCTCCTCTTACCTGGCCGATCATAGCCATGGCAAATCTCACCAGCCGGTCGGTTATTCCTCCCTTATTCATAAGTTCACCGGCAAGAAGGAAAAATGGCACAGCAAGCATAACGATTGAATCAGCTCCAGAACTTACCCGTTGGCAAAGGACCAGCAGGGACATATCGGTCATGAGCAAAACATAAACAATTGCACTGAGTGCAATAGCATAAAAGATCCTGACTCCAAGAGCCATCAGGACGATCATAAGCCCAACCATTAAAATCATGAGGGATCGACCTCCGGCGAGCGATTTGATAGTGGTTTTAATAATGCAATGAAATTGTGAATTCCATACCACGCTGAAACGATCGAGGCTGCCGGAAGAGCGGCATAAAGGAACCAGTTTATTGGCAGACCAAGAGCCGGACTCTGGGAACCTTTAAGTTTAAAAATCAGTACTGCACCGGTGATAATAAAAAATACACTTACGGCTACAACCACAAGGCTTGCGGTTAACCTGAGAATAATGGCCAACCTGAAAGGTATGATATTAATCAGGTAATCAATTCCGATGTGTCCGTCTTCCCTTGTTACAAGAGCTCCGCCAATGAATACAAGCCAAACAAAAAGGTACCTTACAATTTCCTCACTCCAGTAAAGAGATTGATTTAATAAATACCTGAAAACTACCTGGGAGAACATTGTAACAATGATAATACCAAAGATTATAGCAATGATTTTTTCAACTAAAATCATTTTGTTTCCTGCCGATTTTATTTTTTTCACCATCCCTTTCCTTAATGATTTAGTACAAAATTGTTGAGCCCGGTAACCAGGTTTTTTATGGCCGATGATTCCATTTCCATCCTTGAGTTTCCGGCTGAAGATCCAATATGTGGTGTTAAGATAACATTTTCCAGCCCGGTGAGGGGGCCAATATAAGGCTCAGTGGTAAAAACATCCATGCCTGCACCACCAAGATGCCCGGCCTTAAGCAATTCATAAAGTGCTTTTTCATCAACCAGGCCTCCTCTTGAATTATTAATTATGATTGTTCCTGGCTTTGTCTTTTGAAGGTTTTTGGCACTAAGCAGGTTATCGTTTTCCGGGGTAAGGGGAACGTGAAGACTGATTACATCAGAATTTGTTAAAAGGTATTCAAAAGAGACCATTCTGCATATAGGGTGTTCTTTGACAAAAGGATCATAGCCAATGAGTCTTGCTCCAGATGGTGCAAGTAAGCAGGCTACCCTGGATCCAATGCGGCCACAACCTATAATCCCGATTGTTTTTTCGGCGACCAGACCGCCGGTTGATCTGACCCAATTACCTTCATTTATGCCAGATGTCAGAACTCCTATACCCCTGACCAGGTAAAATATCATGCCAATGGTCAATTCAGCTACAGGTTTAACTGGGACATCCGGAGTATTAAAGACAATGATTTTCTTTTCAGAAGCAGCATTCATATCTACCGAATCAAGTCCGACTCCGCAGCGGGAAATTACTTTCAGTTTGTCAGAAGTTTCCAGGACCTTACGGGTCAGGGGTTCAACTCCGGCAATTATTCCATCGGGATCATGTTCTTTAATTAATGCAATTACCTCCCCCTCTGTAAGTTTTCTTTTATAGGGATTCTTAATAACTTCATAATCAGATGGAAAGCTGTTTGCATTAAAAGATGATGTTGTACAAAGGATTTTCATAATAATGTTAAAGATTACATACATCCGTAAAACCGGCGTCCTGGTGAGTTTTATATTTTCTGTTAATTATCCGCTTTGAACTTAAGAGCATTACCATTTATTAATTTAACTTATACTAAATTTCTGTACTTTGAAGCCTCATCAAGAATAAAAAGTGTGTCCAGACCGCAGGCAATAAATCTGTAACCATTTTTTACGATTTCTTTTATCTTTTCAGGGGTAGGATGGACTTCATGAATTCCAATCCTGATTTTATGTTCAGTTGCTTTCCTGTAAATAAGATCCAGCGCGTCTATGAATGCAGGATCTTTAAATTTCCCCGGTATACCCATTGATCCGGAAAGATCATATGGTCCGACCAGAATTGCATCGATTTGAGATGATTCAAAAATATTATCCAGATAAGGCAAGGCATCAAGATGTTCAATCATTATTCCGAGAAATATTGAATCATTGGCATTCTGGAAATACTCATCCATGGATAGTCCGTAGTTAGTACAGCGGGGAAGCGCATAAGATCTGTTTCCGACTGGCGGAAACTTAGAATAGGAAATTGCTTTCTGTACGTCATCATATGACTTGATCATTGGAACTATAATTCCCCTTGCTCCCATGTCAAGAAACTTTTTGATTTCAGATTCATTGTTTGCAGATACTCTTACAAAAGGTTCTGCGCCCTGTTTTTCAATCGCAATCATCATGTTTAAAGCAGTCTCAGTTGTTACTGCGGAATGCTCAGCATCGATGCAAACCCAATCAAAACCCGCCAAACTCATTAATTCAGCTACAACTGCTGAGCCTGACATTACCCAGCCCCCAAGTGCCGGTTCATTTCTCTTTAGCTTTTCAAGTACTTTATTAGGTTTAATCTTTTTTTCCATATCTGATTTTAGTAAATGAGTAATTGTTTTCCTTTATGTACTTATGGTTTGTTAGGTTTTTTACAGGGAAAATTCTATTATTCTTAATATTAAATTAATGAAATTGCGGATTTGATTTTTTAATTATCAGAAAATCAAGAGCATATAAAAAATACAGTTTTTTTATTAAATGCTAAATCGGTTTATTTGGATTTTTGAAAATATTGATTTAATTTGCCATGGTTAATCTGGTTTCAGGATTTAGAGTTGATCCAAAAAGGGAAAAAGGACTCAATATCAGGTGACATGCGGATTTTTCTTTGATTTAGAGTAAAATTCAAGATTTGGCAATACTTTCAGAGAATAGAGAAGCCGGAATGCTCTTTTAATCGTGTAATGAATTCAGAGACCAGCCAAAGGCATGAAGTCTGCTGTAGTTAAGGAAGTGGGCATGTTAAAACCCACTGAATTCAGAAGATGTATGATTTTTATTTCTTATTTTAAAAAAGCCATAATTTTTAGATATATTTTTTTGAGAGGAAAATAAACCGATTTAGCAAATATGGAAAATTCTCAAACTTTAAAAGCAGAAAAGGATATTATCATCGATGAATTAGCGAGGAATTCATTGAAAGAATTATATTATAGACACTATAATGACCTTTATTACTATGGTTTGAAGCTTTCAGGGTCCAAAGAATTAACAAGGGACTGTATTCAGGATTTGTTTCTTCAGTTTTGGTCAAATTGTGATCAACTGAGCGAAGTGAGGTCGATAAAAGCATACCTTCTGAAATGCCTGAGAAGAAAAATATTCTTTTCCATTGGAAAGGAAAGAAGGAATAGCAACTTAAATATGTTAATTAAACCGAACGAAGCGAGCATGAGTTCAGTTGAAGATACAATTATTAGCAGTGAGTCCGAATACATCCTGGAGCAGAAGATTAATAAAGCCCGACAAGAATTAACGACACGTCAGCAGGAGGTACTTTACCTTAAATACCATCTTGGTTATACATACTCTATGATTTGTGAAATTATGGATATTAAGTACCAGTCCGTTCGGAATTTATTAAGTGAATCTATAAAATTGATGAGATTAAAAATGGATACTGAATTCTCTTAAATACGTCAATTTTAAGTCTCCCAAAAAAATTATTCTGAGGTCAGATAATAGTAATCTTCTTTGCAGTAAAACAATCTTTTAAGTTTAGATCAGTAAACATGGAAGATGTGAATTTTTGAAATAAGGTTACAGGATTTAGAATGTTAATCTGTCAGGTGTGATTGATAATTTTTCTTAAAGTAAGGGTTCTTTGTACTTTCATAATTTTCAGATAAGAGATTTTCTGATTAACAATTTATCCGGACTGACAAAATTACCTGATTATCATAGTGGAGTGATTTTTGGGTTTCCGGAAGAATGGAACAAAATAATATTCATGCAACTCTGATTGCATCAACCGACAAGCAATTACTTGATGCCTATTCAGCAACAGTTACCGGGGTGGTAAAAAATGCAGCCCAGGCTGTTGTGAATATTAAGGTAACAAGAAAAGTTCAGGATCCCCGGACAAAAAAGATTGTGGAACAGGCAGGCGCCGGTTCGGGTTTTGTCATTTCGACAGATGGTTACATAATTACCAATAACCACGTAGTTGAAAACTCAATTTCGATAAAAGTAGTTTTTGCTGATGGACTTGAATTAATCGGCACTTTGATTGGTACAGATCCATCAACCGATATTGCAGTTATTAAAATTTACGATGGGGATCTAAAACCATTACAATTTGCCAATTCTGATACCCTGGAGCCGGGTCAGATTGCCATTGCCATTGGAAATCCGATGGGGTTACAGCATACTGTCACAGCCGGTGTAGTTAGTGCAATTGGCCGCAGCTTAAGAGCCACGAATGGCCGGCTTATAGATGATATTATTCAAACCGATGCTGCGATGAATCCCGGAAACAGCGGGGGACCACTGGTAAATTCTGAAGGGAAAGTAATCGGGGTGAATACCGCAATGATACCTGCTGCCCAGGGTTTATGTTTTGCTGTTTCGTCAAACCTTGCAGCCTATACAGGTGGCAAACTGATCATGTACGGAAAGGTAAGGAGAGCACAGCTGGCTGTTGCAGCACAAACAATAAACCTGACCCAAAGAATGATCGGGGCAAACCAGTTAAAATCAAAAACAGGGATTTATATTTTTGAAATATTGCGATTACAAGGGGTTTACAACAAAAAACTCCAGGAAGGTGATATCATTGTTGAATTTGAAGGAAAACCGGTTGCAAGTGTCGACAACCTTCATAAATACCTGAATGAGGATGTAATTGGTAAAAAAGTAGTATTGGGGGTTCTAAGAGGTGGACGAAGGCAGGAGATTCCCGTGATTCCGGGGGAATTGAAATAAGGTGATTTAAGAGCAAAGTCTTCTCCGGACTAAATATTAAAAACTACACAAAAGATTAATTTTGCTCAAGACTATCAAGAATTTTCAATGCCTCCTCCCTGTTCTTCCCGCATACCAAAACCTCTGCTTTGAAACCATCACATGCGTCAGGCCGGTCAGTACTTTCAAATATCATGCAACGGAAATCAACGCTAAGATGAATACAACGAACTCCGGCAGACTTGCCTGATGGCATCCCTGGAATAGGTGAGGAAATGGACGGAGCGATGCAGCATGCACCACACAGGGGACGGCAATTCATGGTTTTGGATTGGTTTTCAAAGATACAAAAAATGTATTAAACGTGACGACGACGTGACAACGTGACGACGATGTGACGACGTGACAGGTTCTTATTCAAAACATAACCTCACGTTGTCTACGCCTATGTCTCTCTTTTACCCATAGTCTGACCCCGTTACCCCGGGTATCGGCAAGCTCAGCCCACGTCACCCCGTCACGTCCTCACATCCTCACGTTAAAAAAAGCCCCACAATCAGACTTCCGATGTGAGGCTTTGCAAGATGGTAATCAATCCGCATTATGAAATACTAATCTGTCGTGGACCTTTCTCAACAGCCTCGGGCTTTTTGGGAATATGAACGGTAAGAATTCCATTAGCCTGCTCAGCTTTGATTTTCTCGGCATTTACGGTTTCAGGCAGAGTAAATGACCTTTTGAATGAATTGTAGCTGAATTCTCTCCTCATGAAGTTTTCATTGTTTTCTTCATTCCTCAATTCCTTCTCCGAAGAGATTGTAAGCACATTCTTGTGAAGGTCAATCTTGAAATCTTTCTTTTCCAGTCCCGGAGCTGCAAGTTCTACACGATATTCCTGTTCAGTTTCGGCAATATTTACTGCTGGTCTTGTGGAGGCCAGAACATTGTTCATACTTTCACTCCACCAATCGTTACCAAAAATGTCATCTAAAACATTCGGTAACCATATTGTACTGCGATTTGCTGGTAACATTTTTATATCCTCCAATTTTTAGTTAAACATTTTATTTACGCTTGTCCTAAATCAAAGCTTGTACCAGAGGAAATTTTAAAGCGTTTAATGACAAAAAGGCATGGTAATTTATTGAAAAGAAGACAAAATGGCAGGATATTTTAAATAGTGAAGATCGTAACGATCGTAACGAACGTTATGAACGTGAAGATCGTCATGCTGTCACACCGTCCGTCACGCCGTCACGTCATAACGTCATCCCGTTCCTCACAGCCCTTTCAAGCCTTTCAAGCGCCTCCACTAAAACAATCCTGGGAAGAGCAATGTTAATCCTCTGAAAACCATCTCCTCCCGGACCAAATGATGGGCCATCGTTTAGGCCGAGTCCGGCCTTTTGAATTATGAACTCTTTTAGTTCTTTGTTTTTGAATCCAAGTTCCCTGAAATCAAGCCAGATCAGATAGGTTGCTTCTGCCTGTACTATTTTTACTTTGGGAATTCTGGTAAGGAAAAACTCATTCAATAGTACCAGGTTTTGATTTAGATAAACCAGTAATTGTTCAAGCCACTCTTCTCCAAAGTTATATGCAGCTTCCAGGGAGATTAAGCCGAAAAGATTCCCCATCCCGATGTGAAGATCATCAAGCATTTTATCATATACTTTTTTATGGAATTCATTGGGGATGATCAGGGCCGAAGTGGATAATCCTGCCAGATTAAAGGTTTTACTGGGTGCAATACATGTAAGGCTTATATCTGCTGCCTTTTGAGAGAGGGTCGCCAGGGGTATGTGTACATTCCCGTTTAACATGAGGTCGGAGTGAATCTCGTCTGAAACAATCAGTATATTTTTACGGGCGCAGATTTCCACCAGCGTTTCGAGTTCCTGTTTCGACCAGAGCCGGCCCACCGGGTTATGAGGGTGACACAGAAGGAGCAGGCGGGTTTTCTCATCGGTTTTTCTTTCCAGGTCGTCAAAATCCATTTCGTAACGACCGTTCTTTTCGATCAATTGATTATAAACCAATTCTCTCCCATGGTTTTTTACTGCAGTAAAAAACGGGAAATATACCGGAGGCTGAACTACAACCTTTTCTCCGGGTTTTGTAAAGGCCAGCACTGCCATATTTAAGGCAGGTACAACTCCGGGGCTAAAAGATACCCATTCTTTCTTTATTACCCATTTATGTCTTTTATGCATCCAGTTTACAATGCTTTCAGAGAATGTTCCTGTACGAAAGGTGTAACCGTAAACAGGATGAGATGCCCTGTTTAGAACTGCTTCACGGATAAAATCCGGAGTTTCAAAATCCATATCCGCTACCCAGAGAGGAAGAATTGAAGTTGTTCCGAAGAAAACTTTTCGTAAATCGTATTTAACACAGGCAGTATTTTCCCTTTGAATTATTTTATCAAAATTGTAGGTCTTCATTCTTTTTCTTATCCGATTTTAGAGTTGGAATTTCTCCTTTCTATACTATTCATCCTCTGTGTAACTCAGTGCCTCCTCTGTGTAACCCTCTTCATCCTCTGTCTAACTCTGTACAATTGAAAAAATACATCATGGATTACCCCGAGAAGCAAAAATCAGCCACCGGGATTTTATTTGTAAAACGCTTCTTTTCCCGGAAACGAAAATTTTTCCCTTGCCATTTCGGGTGAAAGTACAAAATAGTCAGCCTCCGCATGAGTACAAAGCTCACCCTTAGAATTAAACAACTCAACTTTCAGTCTGGCAATTCTTTTATTGATTTCTACCAGGTAGGATTTCAATACTACCGGTTTTTCATCCAGCACAACCGGCTTTTTATATTTTATCTCAAGTCTGGATGTAACTCCCCCGGTATTTGCTTTGACAAAAATTGTCCAGCCTGCAATTTCATCAATCAGACTTGCCTGAATTCCCCCGTGCAAAACGTTATGGTAGCCCTGAAAATCAGGATTCCCAATCCATTCTGATCTTACATAATCTGCCTGCTCCGTAAACTTCATTTTAAGGCCTATAGGATTGTTATCACAGCAACCGAAGCAGTTATATCCCGGTATTCCTGACCAGGGATTTGACAATATTTTCATTTACCGAAAATTTATTCATTCAAGTTGATGCAAAAGTATTAATTTGGAGCGTTGTAACAAATAATTATGGTACGACCAAAAAAACACCTGGGTCAGCATTTCCTTACCGATCCGAATATTGCAAAAAGGATAACTGATAGCCTCTCCCCCGAAGGGAGTAATAATATTATTGAGGTTGGTCCGGGGAAAGGTGTTCTTACCGGATTTCTTCTCGGTAAGAAGAATATTAATCTTGTACCGGTTGAAATTGATCATGAATCGATAGAATTTTTAATAAATCATTTTCCCGGGATTAATACAAAACTGGTTGAAGCCGATTTCCTGTTACTCGATTTGAATGCTTTATTCCCTGAAACAGAAAAATTCCGGATTATCGGTAACTTCCCCTATAACATAAGTTCCCAGATTTTCTTTAAAGTCCTTGATCATAAGGACCAGGTTACAGAAGTTGTTTGTATGATCCAGAAAGAGGTTGCGGAGCGTATTGCATCTCCCCCGGGAAATAAAACCTATGGTATTTTATCGGTATTACTACAGACATGGTTCAAAATAGAGTACTTGTTTTCAGTGAGTCCGGGTTCGTTTTTTCCCAGGCCGGATGTGCAATCAGCAGTTATACGTCTTACCAGGAATGGCCGGACTGAATTAGGAGTTGATCAGAAGAAGTTTAAAACCGTGGTAAAAATGTCGTTTAACCAGCGCCGGAAAATGCTCAGGAACTCGGTTAAAGGTCTGTTAAACGAGAGTGTAATGGGAAATCCATTATTTCAAAGGAGACCCGAACAGTTATCGGTTGAGGATTTTATTGAGTTGACTTGGTTTATTTCAGGGGAGGATGTTCAAAAATAATTTACACTAACTGCATAAATGCCTAAACTCAAACCCTCTGTTATTATATCTAAAAATGGGAATTTTATACAAATGTATTATGCAGATTAAAAATCAATAAAATTTGGTCAAAAATTGAAATCATATATCATTTTTTATAAAATTGCGCTTACTTGAAACCAACAAAAAATAATTTTCACTATATGAGATATATTTTTAAAGAACTTCGCAGGCATTTTTGGCGAACTATTTTCAGCATAGCTGGGTATGCTATTGCATCAGTTTTTATTTTACTCATATTATGTATTACAGGGTCAAATAAAAAAGATTCATTTGGAATATTGCAAAGTACAGGTACACATTTCATTGTTTATATTCCCTCCGATGAAAGTTGTTGCCCCAGTAAAATAGTAAATGGTTCTGTATTCGCTGAAGGTGTCAAAACAACGATGTTAGACCGTGATATGATTAAAACAATAAAGAATGTTAAAGGGGTCAAGGACGCTGCTCCATGTTTGCTATACAAGATGTACGATAGCGGTTTTAAATCAGACATCTCAATTGGGGGGATTGATACTACCAGTATCGCAACTAAAAGCAATGTATGTGCCCGCACAAATCTTATAGCAGGCAAATTTCTTTCAGACAATCCTGATGAACTTATTGCAGAACAATCTTTTGCAGTAGCACATAATCTTTCAATTGGAGATACACTGAATGTTTTTGGGGGAAGAATGATTTTGGCTGGAATTGTAAATTCGGGAATCAAACCAATTAAAGCAGATTTTTATGCTCCAATTGAGTTTGTCAGATCTATCTTGAAAGATAAGTTGCAATGCAATGCTCCTAATTTTGACATGAATATAATTCTTGTCGAAGTGACTGATGCCCGAATGCAGGATGCCGTGATGTATCAAATTAAAAAAATGATGTATAAATTCTCAGTATCAACCTACAACTGCTATGAACCTGCCTATAGGGTAATGTCAATAATAGATAAAACATCGTGGGGACTAACAATTCTGATTTTTGTTTTTTTAATTGTTTTTTCTGCCAAAACACAACTTACCGCCTTGATTGAACGATTCAGGGAAATAGGTATATTAAAGTCACTTGGATGGTCAGACTTCAACCTTAGCACTCATATTTTTCTAGTGTCGTTTATTCAATCAATAATTGGAGTTACGCTTGGGTTATTACTTGGGATAGGAGTAATTCAAATTTTGAGAAATTTTGAAATTTCATTATTCCAATCTGTTGAATTCAGATTTCAATACGCAAGCATACCAATTTTATACTGCTTATCCTTAATCGGGGCATTCATCGCCAGCATTTTCCCGATAATAAAAATTTACCACACAAAGGCTGGGGATATTATTAAGAATTACTTGTAAGGCATATAAAATTAAAATTATGAGCATATCTTTCATTGAATGCATATCCCTAGCCAAACAATACAAAGGGAAAAAACAATCAATCAATGCTGTCACTGATATAAACCTGCAAATAGAACATGGCGAATTTGTATTGCTTAAAGGGCGGTCTGGTGCTGGGAAGTCTACACTATTAAACCTTATTGGCGGACTAATTAGTCCTACTTCAGGCATAGTAAGAATAGAAGATCAGATAATCAGTGAACTTGATAATGTTTCAATAAGTAAGCTCTTATTGAATAAAATCGGGATAATTTTTCAAAGCCTGAATCTTCTTCCAACTTATGATGTGTTTGAAAATATTGAGGTTGCCTTAGCGCCTAAAGGTCTTACTCATAAAGAAATACAAGAGTTGGTTTTGCCATATATTGAACAGTTTCAATTGACAGATAAGTTACATCTGCTTCCTGAAGAACTTAGTGTTGGGCAGCAACAAAAAGTAGCAATAATAAGAACATTAGTTAAACAACCATCCATTATCCTCGCAGATGAACCAACTGCGTCAGTAGATGATGAGACTGCCAAAGAAATTCTGGAATACCTAAGGTTTTTAAATTTAGAGAAAAAAGTAACGGTAATAATTGCAACACATGGTGTTATTTCGGATAATATTGCTGACAGAATTCTAAGAATAGAAAATGGATGCATAAAAACGTAGCATTCATGTAATCAACTATAATATACAATAAGTTTTCGTCCAGTCCATAATAAAAGGGTACTCAGCCACTTACCACATCAACCGGAAGGGGAGGGCTGCTATCCTAAAAGCTCATATTAATCGCCGTTACCGGGTCCATTCTGGCTGCCGACCATGCCGGGGCAAGACCAGAGATAAGTCCGATAAGACTGGAAATTCCCAATCCAAGAATAATATTTCCGATAGTAAGGTCGATTGAGAAACCCGACATCATATTAATAGCCATAGTTCCGGTCCAGACCAGAAAAAGTCCGACTGCCCCGCCAAAGACAGACAGAAGGACTGCTTCGAAGAGAAATTCCATCATTATAAAATACCTCTTGGCTCCCAGCGCTTTCTGTATTCCGATCTGGGTTGTTCTTTCCTTGACTCCCACGAACATAATGTTCGCGATACCAAAACCACCCACCAGCAAACTGAATAGTCCGATAAACCATCCGGCCATATTCAGTACCTTGAAAAAGCTATCGAGTGAATTACTGAGCATACTGGTTTGATTCAGTGCGAAATTATCTTCTGCATTGGGCTTTAATCGCCGGACCGAACGCAGGATCTGCCTGAGTTCATCAATAAGCTCCTCGTTACTTACGTTTGGCATGGATCTCACCCACAGCTCGGGATTGAAATTTTCACTTTTAATATCAATAACATTACGGATAAATGTCACGGGTAAGATCACCGATTCATCCATTGAATCGGAAAAAGTAGCTTTGCCTTCCTTGCTGATGACCCCGATAACCTTCAGTTTGAAGCCTTTGATACGAAATGTTTTCCCTATCGGATCGCTGTTCGGGAAGAGGTTTTTAGCAATTGAGTGTCCGATAACCGCGAAATTTCTCCCGCTGTTAATCTCAAAAGTCGTAAAATACCTTCCTTTCTCTATTTCAATGGTACGTATCTTCTCGACATTATTGGAAACGCCAATAAAACGGGTATTTTCAATTTTGTTATTCTCAAACCTGGAAGTTTCCCTGGTTGAAACAACAAATCCCACATCCTGTGCCATTACCGAGCGATACTCTATTTCCCGGTATTCTTCAAAAGAAGGAACGGGACGATTAACATATTTCCACCATTGATATTCAGCCCCGTTCTCCTCGGTCCATGGCCACTTTTGAACATAAATAATATTTGTTCCCAATGAATTCAGACTGGTCCGGATATTTGTTTCGAGGGAGTCGACAATGGTAAAAACACTGATAATAGCAAAAATACCTATCGTAATACCTAATAATGAAAGGATTGTACGCAATTTGTTCATTATTACCTGTTGAATGGCGAAAATGAAGCTCTCTTTAATATGTTTCAGGAGGATAAACATATAGTTTCAATAATCTTTCGAAACCTTTTTAAATTAAAATGAAACGGTTTTCTTTGTACTTCACAATTATATGAGCAGATAACTTAAATATAAAGCCTAAAAGTACCTATTTATAATTACTTTTTGATAAC
>CAYGFI010000058.1:0-25176 GCA_964349045.1 uncultured Chitinophaga sp. | reverse complement strand
GGTATGTCATATTCCTTGCGGGCTTCATAAAGGGCATTGTCCTTCAATCTTGTTACATACCAAATCGAACATTCTGTAAATCTCTCGTATTGTGCATAATCAACAAATCCTTTATCGAAGGTAATGATCGAACCTTTGGGCAAATGATGAACCTCTTTCAAAAACGTGTGGTCATGGCGGACAGCTTCACTGTATCGAATCAAATACGGAACATTTTAATCGGCTTTTATTATGGTGTGGGTATTTATTCCGCCTTTTTTCTTGCCTTCTTTAGGATTACGTCCAACACCTTTCAAAATATCTTTAAACAAGCTCATGGTAGTTGAATCCATTATGTAAAGGCGCTTCATATCAGCATCGTTCAACCGGCTGTCCGCTTAACTGAAGCATATTTGCGATAAACGCTCATATAGATATCACTGAATACCTTATTACTTCGTCGCTGGTTGGCATATGAAAAGGTGTTACGCCTTACCACGTAGGATAATCCCAAATGAGATAGTTTATGCGAGTTCTCCAGTAATCCTAAAACTACTTCTCTAATTGAATGATAGCCTTCAAACGCCAAAAAAAGCATTACCACAACATGATTGTAAGTGGAAAACTTCTTAACATACCTATCTAAATGGTTTTGCATGACTATCTTTCTAAACTTTCCCTTATCAAAAACAATAATAGTAGATTAAGAATCGGCTGTCCGGTAAAATTTGTACTTTTACTCATGGTTATTCTTTTTGGTGTCGTAACTTCAAAGATAACCATTGGGTTGGTCTTAACCGGCCAACTCTCATTTTAATTTTTACCGGACACCAGTGAATAAATATTAAATAAATGAAGCGATTCAGGAGGATATGCGAACTCATTCAATCCATAAACCCTGGCCTTCGGTTTATTTTTTTGTTGGCGGTTTTTGTAATTGTTTATGATTACCCTTCATTAATCCTCAAAAGACCGCAATCAGTGCATCATTGGAGGCAATCAGATTGTGCATCAATTGCATTAAATTATTACCAGGATGGAATGCGCTTTTTCCAGCCCCAAACCCACAATCTTACCTCAGATGGAAGCACCACCGGTTATTCAGCTCCCAGTGAAATCCCTATTGGGTATTATTTTGTTGCCAGCCTTTATAAAGTTTTTGGCTATCATGATTTTATTTACCGTTTTATCAACACACTGATATTCCTGCTGGGTTTGTTTTACCTGTTTAAATTATGTTATTTGCTTTTTAAAGATTTTTTCTGGTCCGCGGTTTCGAGCTTATTATTCTTTACGTCCCCCGTTCTTGTTTATTATGGGAACAATTTCCTTTCAGATTCATCTGCTCTTGCTTTTGCATTGACAGGATGGTATTTTCTTCTTAAGTTTTATCTCAGTAAGAAACAATGGGATTTTATTATTTCAATTGTGTTTTTTTTGTTTGCCGGAGCATTTAAAATTACAGCATTAATAAGTCTGGTAGCGATTACGATAATTTTCATTGTTGAATTAGTCCGGGTTTATAAATTCAGAAACGAAGGTAAAATTTTTGAAAGACCTGTATTTACTGCTTCACTTATTATATTAGTATTTGCGGTAATCGTTGCATGGGTTTATTTTGCAAAGCAATTTAATAATTCACATAATTCGGTTTATTTTTCTACGCGCATTATTCCAATATGGGAATTGGATGGGGCACAAATTCAGGCGGTGATTAAAAATATAAAGGGACTTTGGTTAGATCAGTATTTTCATGATTCCGCGCTATATTTTTTAGCCGGTGCATTCCTTTTCTCAATATTATTCATAAAAAAAGCAAATCGCTTTTTGATGTTGACGAATATTTTACTTTTAACGGGAACCATTGGTTATGTGGTTTTATGGTTTCCAACATTTAAGGATCACGATTATTATACAATTAACCTCTATATCTTTCTGGTTTTTATTATGATAAATTTTGGATGGGTTCTTAAACATAAATTCCCAAAAGTTTTTTCCACCTGGTATCTGAAAATAATCTTTCTTGGATTTTTATTGTTTAATTTGAATCATGCCCAAATGTCGATGTATGGAAGATATTACGGCTGGTGGACCGAATACCCGGAGTATAAGGATTATCACATAGTATCTCCGTACCTTCGTTCTATCGGCATCGAACCTTTGGATACAGTGGTTTGTTTGCCCGATATGACTCATTTTACGCTATACCTCATGAATCAGCGGGGTTGGACAGGGTGCCTCGGGTATAATTCCGATAGTACCGCTATTGAAACATCAATAAGCCGCGGTGCGAAATACCTGATTATACATGGAGAGGAGACAATCAATCTTAATTACCTGCAAAGTTTTATGACCAGACCAATTGGTCAGTTCAATTCCATAAAAATATTTAAATTGGACAAACCTTTTAACTCAAAGTGATCAAATCTAGGTATCAGCATAGCCATTTCAGTTCATAATTGTATATTCATTTATTCCTTATTATATTCGCAGCCTAATTTGAAATAAATGATTTCTGAGATATTTAGTTCGGTTGCGGATTGGTATATGTCGCATATAAATTATGGAACAATCACATTATTAATGGCAATCGAAAGTTCCTTTATCCCTTTTCCCTCAGAAATAATTATTCCTCCTGCCGCGTGGAAAGCGGCACAGGGTGACCTGAATGTCTGGCTGGTGTTCTTTTTCAGCACCCTTGGAGCGCTGATCGGCGCCCTGTTCAATTATTATATTGCCCTGGTTGTGGGCAGGAAGATAATTTATAAACTTGCCGATACCCGGCTGGCAAACCTTATGCTTATCAATCCTGCTGCAATTGAAAAAGCGGAAGAATATTTCCGGAAACACGGTAAGATTTCCACTTTTATCGGACGCCTTGTGCCGGCTGTAAGACAGCTGATTTCCATTCCGGCCGGACTAAGCAAAATGAAATTACGTGATTTCATTTTATATACCATGCTGGGAGCCATGATATGGAATGCTGTTCTGACAGCGCTTGGCTATTTTCTATATACTCAGAAAGAGTTGCTTGACTTATACTATCATGAATTATCTGTTGCATTCCTGATTTTAGGTATTCTGGTAGTTGCTTACCTGGTTTATAAGGCATTTAGTTATAAGAAAAAGCAGTGAGAATGGGTGGTTTGGATTAACTAATGCATTAATTTGTTCTTATCCTGATTTTTGCAAATGCATCAGGATAGTTGACATTTATAAAATCAATCAGTTTCTCTCTGATTTCAGTTCTTAAATCCCAGTTTTCTGAAGCATTGGAGCTGCTAAGCAATACCCTGATTTCTTTATATTGTTCAGTGGTTTTTGTAACCTGAACATTCATTACCCTTCCATCCCAATCGTTATTTCCCTTCAGCATTTCCGGTAAGACTTTTCGAATGCTTTCAACAGGAAAACTGTAATCAACAAATAAAAATATTGAACCGGTAATATCAGCGCCTGTTCTTGTCCAGTTCTGAAAAGGTTTTTCCAGAAAGTAGTTTACAGGCAATATCAAACGTCGTTCATCCCATATTTTTACCACGACATAGGTTAATGTAATTTCTTCAATCCGTCCCCATTCTCCATCAACAATAACAACATCATCGATACGGATAGGCTGGGTAATAGCCAGTTGTATCCCGGCAAGTATCATCCCAATGCTTTTCTGGGCCGCAAATCCAACAATAAGCCCAATGATCCCGGCCGATGTCAGCAAACTGATCCCAATGGTCCTTGCCTGCTCAAAAGTCAACAATCCTGCCGCAATGGCAATTATTATTATGATTGAATTGGCAATTGTTTTAAATACTTTAATTTGCGTCAGACTCTTACGTGCATGAAGGTTGTCGGAAGCCTCAATGTCGAGCTTCCTTTGTAAAAAATATGCACCAGCCTTTAGAGTCTGGATTGCAACCCATGAGATTGAGAATATCAGTAAGATTGAGTTGATATGCAACAAATAAGGGAAGAAAGGTAAACCGGTAAGAAATATGTGTGTGAAGAGTTTTAATAGAATCCAATAAATCAGCCATAAAGCGGGAACCTTAAAAAGGTGCAATACGAAGTCATCAATTTTCCCTTGTGTTTTAATCGCTTTTTTCTTAAGTATGGAAAATATATAACGGTAAATGAAAAAGACGATAACAAGCAATCCTATAAAAGAACCTATTGCGACAACAAGTTCAGCGTTTTCATTGTTAAAAAAGCTACTCATAAGCTATTATTAAAGGTTTGAAAAGCCCAATTTACTATTTTTTGCCTGTTTTTCTAAATTTTAGGGCTTACCTTTACTTCATCCATAAATTTTGTTCAAATGATAAAAAACAATGAACATTTTGATAGATTAGTGATTGCTGCTTATCGTTTACCTTTTAAGTTCAGTAAAACTAAAAAAGGGTTTAAAGCCGTACAAAACTCCGGAGGACTTGTATCTGCTATCCTTTCTTTATCTGAAAACTTCAGGAAAAGTAAAAATCATTTTATAAGTAATAAAATTGTATGGGCAGGCATTGCCGACAATTTGCCCGATAATTTCCAGGCCGGAAAATTTGAAAATGATAATTTTGATATTGCACCGGTTGGTTTGCCTGAAAAATTAAACGAGTTGTATTATGGAGGATTTTGTAACGATCTCATATGGCCATTATTTCATTATTTTTCTTCATATAGTGTTTTTAACACCAACTATTTTAAAGCATACATGGAAGCCAATTCCAGATTTTGCGATGAATTGGTAAAAGTTATTAAGCCTGGTGATTTTATCTGGATCCATGATTATCAGTTAATGTTACTCCCTGAAATGATCAGACAAAAATTACCTGATGCTACCATTGGCTTCTTTTTACATATCCCTTTTCCATCATTCGAAATATTCAGGTTAATACCAAGGGGGTGGAGGGAATCAATTATTAACGGATTGCTGGGAGCGGATTTAATTGGATTTCATACTCACGACTATACTCAGAACTTTATCAAATCTGTTAAGCGGACGACAGGATTTGAATGTCATCAAAATCAGATTTACACTCCAAATAAGCTGGTAAAAGCCGATGCATTTCCTATTGGAATTGATTATAATAAATTTCATTCAGCCTGTCTGAGCGATTATGTATTATCAGAGAAAAATAAAATCAAAGCTTTCATTATAAATTACAAACTTATTTTTTCTGTTGACAGGCTCGACTATTCAAAGGGTTTATTATTTAAACTTAAAGGGTTTGAAGCGTTCCTTGAATTATACCCGGAGTGGCATTCAAAAGTCGTCTTTAATATGGTTGTTGTTCCTTCGCGTAGCAAGATAAAGCAGTATAAGGAAATGAAAAAAGAGATAGAATATGCTGTTGGGCGAATTAATGGAAAATACAATTCATTAGCCTGGCAGCCTATTATTTATCAGTATAAATCTTTGTCCTTTAACGAACTGGTTGCATTATACGATTTAAGTGATGTAGGTCTTATAACTCCTTTGCGTGACGGTATGAACCTTGTAGCAAAGGAATACATTGCATGCCAGGTTGAGAATGTCGGAGTTCTAATACTTAGTGAAATGGCCGGTGCAGCAGCCGAATTAAGTGAAGCCTTGCTAATTAACCCGGTGGATAAAATTGAAATAGCAGAGGCAATTTTTAGCGCTCTTGAAATGAAACCGACAGAAAAGAATTCCCGCGTTGAAAGGATGCAAACCCGGATTTCGAACTATAATGTCTTTACATGGGCTTTCGATTACTTTGACCAGGCGTATGATACTAAACTAAAACAAAAAGTGATGAGCGTGAAGTTTATAAATACTTCTATTTCATTAAAAATCAATACGACTTATAAAAAAGCCAAACACAGGATTTTATTTCTTGATTATGACGGTACTCTGGTTCCATTTGCAAAATACCCGGAATTAGCTACATTAGATAGAAACACATTGGATATAGTGAATAAATTGTCTGAAGATATTAAAAACCAAGTGGTTATAATAAGTGGAAGGGGCAAGGATTTTCTTGAAAAACAATTTGATGGCGCTAACGTAACCCTGGTTGCTGAACATGGATACTTTATTAAAAATGCAAATGAATCATGGAAAGCAACCATCAACTCCGACCCGAATTGGAAGGAAGATATAATGCCAATATTTATTGAATATGTGAGTCGATGTAATGGTACCTTTATTGAAGAGAAAACCGGAAGTATTGCCTGGCATTACAGAAATACTGATGCAGATTTCGCCTTGTTGCGTCTCCATGAATTAAAAGATGATCTGGCTGAAATAATCCGTCATAAAACAGATTTCGAAATACTTGAAGGGAATAAAGTTCTGGAAGTGAAAAATGGACGGTTCGATAAAGGCCAGGCAGCAGTTTCATTGATGAAAAACCGGCATTTTGATTTTATACTGGCTGCCGGTGACGATAAAACCGATGAATTTCTTTTTAAGGCGATACCCGATTCAGCAAATACAATTAAAGTTGGCTTAAGCCCCTCCCATGCAAAATATAACATTTCGGATTTTTCCGGTTTGCTGAAATTACTAAAAGAGTTTTCACCATAGGGACGTATAAAATGTATGAATTCTTTGTTTTTAATAGTTAAACAGACAAATGTGTTTGAGGCCTAAACAAATCCTGTTTTTTTTTGTTTATTCCTGAACTATTCCATAACACATGATAATAAAATCTCTCAAACTCGCCGCTGTCTGTCTTATATGTATTTCGTTGGTAAGTCTGATAATTTTTCTGATCAAATAATATCTAATCTTTAAATGTAAACAAATGAAAAAAAACATGGGCGCTGCCGATAAAATAGTCAGAGTCATTATTGCGGCTGTTATTGCTGTTCTGTTTTTTACAGATGTTATTCCGGGAACCCTTGGAATTATTCTGTTAGTTCTGGCTATAGTATTTTTATTGACAAGCCTGGTAAGTTTTTGCCCGCTGTATGTGCCTTTTGGTCTAAGTACTAACAAATCAAAAAAAATGAAATAAAACTTTTTTTGATTTTTTTTCATTCTCTCAAGAAAATAATTCAGCGGAATATTTTGAAATGTGTATAAACGCAATTAAATTTGTGTACACATAATCGATGCAATTTATATGTATAAACGAACAAATATTGAATTAGACGTTGACCTCGTCACAAGGGCAATGGAGGTATCTCAGATTAGCACCATTCGTGAAGTTGTTCATCATTCCTTAAGAGAATTGATAAAGTCTGATAAAAGGAAAGATATCCTTAAATTAAAAGGTAAGATTAAATGGGAAGGTAACTTAAATGAAATGCGCAGTCATGAGTGATCCTTTGCTCATTGACACAAGTGTATGGATTGATTTTTTCAAGGGAGTTGATAATGAAAATGTTAATATCTTTACCGACTATATTGAAAACAATTATCCGGTATTTACCTGCCCGGTAATTATCCAGGAAATACTTCAGGGAATAAAAAGCGATAAAGAATACGCTCGTATTAAGGATAATTTATTTGCATTAAATGTATTAAATGACGATGCTATTGAAGCTGCAATTGGGGCTGCTGAGATTTATAGAATTCTGAGAAAAAAAGGTGTTACCGTTAGAAAAAGTAATGATTGCCTGATAGCATTCTATGCTTTAAAATATTCTTTAAGAATTCTACACAACGACAGGGATTTTGATAAGATACTAAGTTCTTTAGGCTCTGTTTCTTGAACTAAATAGTATTTCTAATCACGAGATCACCCCCCAGTTAATATTATTTCTGTATATCTTTTTCAACTGTTTTTTTAAAAGGTAATTTGCTTCTTTTCCAAGTTCCGGATCATCATTAATAATCCGCGAAGCAATATCCCTCGCGTATTGCAGTATCTGCCCGTCTTTCCCGAGATGTGCAATCTTCAGGTCAAAAGCTTCACCGCTCTGCTGTGTTCCTTCAATGTCGCCCGGACCCCTGAGCTGGAGATCAGTTTCAGCGATTTCAAATCCATCGTTGGTGCGGACCATCGTTTCAATGCGCTTTTTTGCATCTGCCGATAATTTGTACCCTGACATAAGTATGCAATACGACTGATCAGCTCCGCGTCCTACCCGGCCCCGCAACTGGTGAAGTTGGGAAAGCCCGAACCGTTCTGTGCTTTCGATCACCATCACCGAAGCATTCGGAATATCAACCCCAACTTCAATTACAGTGGTGGCAACCATAATATGCGTACGTCCTTCCTTGAAATGTTTCATGGAAATTTCTTTTTCTTCGGATTTCATTTTCCCATGCACCACGCTCACCTGGTATTTCGGGGGAGGGAATGCCCTTACAATGCTTTCGTAACCATCGGAAAGATCTTTATAATCCATTTTTTCCGATTCCTGTATCAGGGGATACACGATATATACCTGCCTTCCTTCAGCAATTTGTTCTCTCAGAAAACCATGCATTCTTAACCTCTTGGAATCAGTGATGTGAATGGTCTTTATGGGTTTTCTTCCGGGGGGAAGTTCGTCGATAACCGAAACATCAAGATCGCCATAAAGTGTCATGGCAAGCGTCCGGGGGATGGGAGTGGCCGTCATAACGAGAACGTGGGGCAGGGTGTCGCTTTTTTTCCACAACTGTGCACGCTGGGCTACTCCAAACCGGTGTTGTTCGTCTATTATAACCAGTCCGAGGTCTTTGAATTTTACTTTGTCTTCGATCAGGGCGTGAGTTCCTACGAGAAAAGGCAGACTCCCGTCTTCCAGGGAAGCGTGAATGCGGTCGCGCTCTGCTTTCTTTGATGAACCGGTCAGAATTTCAACGCTTATATCAAGACCGGAAAGAAATTTATTAATTGTACGAAAATGCTGAAGGGCCAGAATTTCCGTGGGCGCCATGAGAGCTGACTGGTACCCGTTGTCGAGGGCAATCAGCATGCTCATCAGGGCCACCAAGGTTTTTCCGCTACCCACATCACCCTGGAGCAGACGGTTCATCTGTTTACCGGTTCCCATATCGCGCCGGATCTCTTTAAGTACTTTTTTCTGTGCACCGGTAAGTTCGAAAGGCAGGTTTTCCTTGTAGAAACGATTGAAATTTTCTCCCACCCTCGAAAATGTATAGCCATTAAATGAAAGAATCCTGCCGGCTCGTATCCTGAGGATATTCAACTGTAGATAAAACAGTTCCTCGAATTTCAGCCGGACTTCGGATTTCTGAAGGGTAAGGGCATCTGCAGGGAAATGTATATTCTGCAGCGCCTGTGGAAGGGAAATCAGAGAAGTTTCTTTTAAAAGCCAGGCGGGGAGGGTTTCTTCAATTCTACCTGCAGATAAATTCAGTAAAGTGTTTACAAGCCTGTGTATCGATTTGGAGCTGAGAAAATTATCCTTTAGTTTTTCAGTGCTGGGGTACATGGGTTGCAGACGGGTGAGAAGGTCTTTAGCCTTCGACAGGTCGTCGATATCAGGATGAACAATATTCAGCCGGTTATTAAAAACCGTGGGTTTACCAAAGACGATATACTCAACTCCGGGCTTATAGGTGTCGATGATCCATTTCTCACCCCTGAACCAAAGAAGTTCGATGGTTCCGGTACCGTCGGTAAATCCTGCCACCAATCTTTTTTTCCCTTTATATCCGGATTTTTCATAACCGATAATTTTACCTTTTAATTGGATAATCTGAAGGTCTGGACTTAACTCGGAAATGGTATATATTCGCGTGCGGTCGATATAACGGTAGGGGAAATGATACAGCATATCCCGGAAAGTAGTAATTTGCAGTTCCTTTTTAAGAATCTCTGCACGTTTCGGCCCTACTCCGGGTAAATATTGTATGTCTTGTTCCAGGAAATCCGGCATAATTATGATTTGCATTGTAAATATCGGTAAAAAAATGATGAGACAGGAATTAGATGCATTCTTTTAATAGTGAGTATAGTGAGTAAAGTGAGTTAAGTGAGAGGTGAGAAGTGAGAAGTGAGAAGTGAGAAGTGAGAAGGGAGAAGGGAGAAGGGAGAAGGAGTCTTAGATGTTCCCAGTTAACTCTTCCCTCAAAATCAAAATTTCCCAAACAATGAATAATTTCCTTATTTTTATTGTCTAATATCCGGCATGATAAAAATCGCTTTCAGATTTCTTTATTACAAGTTATTTGCGCCTCACCGCAGAGGATATGGAATACATTCCCCTTTTGTTTTTCACCTGGTAGACAAGGTGTTGAAACGGGAAGATGATGAAGATCTGAAACAGATCGCAGCCTGGCGCAGGAAATTATCGGAAGATAAAAGGAACATAATTACTTCTGATACGGGTGCAGGAGCAAAGATGCACAAGAACAGGGACAGAAGGGTAGGGCAAATTGTCCGGAAATCGAGCATCAGGCATAAATATGGACGTATTATCTATTCTTTGGCCAGGGAGTTTAAACCGGCAACGATTATTGAACTGGGCACGGGAATTGGTATCAGCGCTGCATATCTTGCAAAGGCTTGCCCTCAATCCCTTGTACTGACAATTGATGGCGATAATGAAAAGATGGCATTCGCGGCCGGTTCACTTGAACAGATAGGAGTTGATAATGTTATAATAAAAATGGGTTCGTTCGGCGAAATGCTGCCGGGACTTTTACAGAAAGCAAATCACCCGCTTATGGTATTTGTTGATGGAGACCATAGTTATAACCGGACTCTTGAATATTTCGGGGAAATCAAAAAACACGCGAATGAAGAAACGCTGATCATATTTGATGACATACGCTGGTCGCAAGGAATGGAAGATGCTTGGAACGCAATTAAAACTGACCCGGATGTTGTATTAACAATTGACCTGTTTTTCATGGGAATTGTATTTTTCAGAAAGGGAATGCCCAAACAAGATTTTAGGATAAACTTTTAGCACTTTAAATCCATAGTTTTCGTTATTATAATTAATTTCGTATGATCTAAAGATTTGTAAAATGAACGACACAATAATACACCTGGAGGATGTGGTTAAGAATTACATGATAGGAACTATCGTTGTAAGGGCCTTGCAATCTATTTCTCTCGAAATAAAAAGAAATGAATACGTTGCTGTCATGGGCCCTTCTGGCTCCGGAAAATCCACGCTGATGAATCTTCTGGGCTGTCTTGATACTGCAACCAGCGGAAAATATATACTTAACGGTACAGATGTTAGTAAAATGGAGGATAATGATCTGGCTGAAATCAGGAACAGTGAAATCGGATTTGTATTTCAGACTTTTAATCTTCTCCCCCGTTATACTGCGCTTGAAAATGTTATGCTGCCGCTAATTTATGCCGGTAAGAATAAGGCTGACAGGATTGAAAGAGCGAAAAAAGTAATCGAAGATGTTGCTCTTTCTGATCGTTCCCATCATAAGCCGAATGAACTTTCCGGCGGACAAAGGCAAAGGGTGGCTGTTGCCAGGGCTATGGTTAATAATCCTTCGATAATTCTGGCTGATGAACCGACCGGTAACCTTGATTCGAAGACTTCTGTTGATATAATGAATCTTTTCGATGAAATTCACCGGCGGGGAAATACCATGATCGTGGTTACCCATGAGGAGGAAATAGCCAGGCATGCACAACGTATCATTCGCTTGAAAGACGGGTTTATCGATTCCGATGTAATAAATGAACATAATATTGAGAGGTCTGTTCCGGGCTAAATGTTGTGGCAATGAAAATATACACCAAAACCGGTGATGCTGGAAAAACCTCATTGATAGGAGGAAAGAGAGTTTTAAAATCTGACGCAAGAATTGAGGCTTATGGTACGGTGGATGAATTGATCGCTTATTGCGGATTGCTAAGGGATTCAATACAACACGAATATTACCGGAACTTACTGATAAGGATACAGGACCGGCTTATGGTGGCGGCATCGCTTCTTGCCGCTGATGGTAAAAAATTTGAAGAAGGACTCCCGCGCATAGTGGAAAAGGATATAATATTCCTCGAAAAAGAGATTGACATCATGGAGGAAAAATTGCCTCCGCTTCGGTCATTTGTACTTCCCGGGGGACACCCTACAGTATCTCATTGCCATATTGCCAGGACTATTTGCAGGAGAGCGGAAAGAAAAACCATTCTTATGGCAGAAACTTCCCCTACCGATCCGCTTGTAATTAAGTATCTTAACCGTCTATCAGACTTCTTATTCGTGCTGTCCAGGCTGATTACCAAAGAGTTAAAGGCTGAGGAAATTCCCTGGAAGCCGGGGTTGTAAATATGGAAAAAGTTTATATATTTGCGCAAAATTAAGAAATAGACTAAATAAAGTTTTAAGATATTTATTATGTATTGGACACTTGAACTGGCTTCAAAACTTGAGGATGCTCCCTGGCCTGCAACAAAAGAAGAACTTATCGATTACGCGATTCGCTCGGGTGCGCCATTGGAAGTGATCGAAAATCTTCAGGAAATTGAGGACGAAGGAGATATTTATGAAAGTATTGAAGATATCTGGCCCGATTATCCAAGTAAGGACGACTTCTTCTTTAATGAAGATGAGTACTAAAAGTATTATTTAACAGCGCCTTCCGGCGCTTTTTTTTTACTTCCAGCGAAAGGTATCATAACGGCTCACAGGCCTGTATTCTCCAAACCATCTGAAATTCTCCAGCCTCGAATCGGCAGGTGGAAATTTCTCCAGGGGATAGTAAGTGGCATCGGGTTTTGTGACGAAATTAATCCTGTCAATCTTTTTTTCTTTCAGGTATATTTTAAGAGTCGCACTTTCGGCTTTATTGACCCCTTGCAGTTCGCCTTTATCCTTGGCGTAATAAACCGTCTGTCCATTACCATTTACATCTATAAGATATAGCTGGTTGTTTTTGAACCAACCTTGCATATCTCTCCCTTTGATTTGATTATAGCGGCTTGTATCTTCCATAGATATTATAAAAGCAGCGCTTTTCATATCAATTTTATACAGGGCGGAAGCACGCGTTTCAATAGAAATAAATTCGGCCGTGAGCTGGTTCTCTTCCGACCATAAAACGGGTTCCCCAAATAACCGGAAAATTGAGTCAGCCTCTGCATATACCAGCGAATCGCACTTACCCTGCAGATCGCTGCGATAAATCTTAACATGGTTATATGCCTTAATCAGTTTTTTTTCAGGGATCGTGTCAGCTACCGATTTAATAGTATCGGCATGAATAAACAGGCTGTCTCTATTGTCAATCTGTATCATAAGCGCACTATCTGTGAGCATGGCATATTCCGAAATCTCTTCATAAATGGCATAATTTCCCAACAAAACCAGGTTTTGCACTGTATCGATAAGTTCAACATTTATAAATGCTTTACCCAGTCCGGATTCCCTTTCGTAATAAATACTGTCTCCTTTGAGAATTTTCTCTTTGTTTTGCAGGAAAGCATTTTTATTAAACTGGGATATGTTTCTTTCCGTATCGTACCAGCCGTTTTCGCAATAAATAAAATTCTCATCACTTATTATGTCGGTAGGGCCGAGAAAATAGGCTACTTTCGATACCGTATTATATTTGAGAGTATCGGAATACATGATATAATCAGGATTGGTAATAATCACCGAATCTTTAAAGAAAAACAGTTTCTCTCTTGAATAATAATATCCGTAATTACTTATCAGCGTGTTTTCACCATTTTCTATTCTTCCCCCGTTAAAATAATAACCCAGGTCATTATTCAGATCATAGTCAATATTGTCAGTGGTAAGGTGGTTCTCGGTATCATCGAGTGTGACGTTTCTGCGTATTTCAGCTTTTCTGTCATTGCCTTTATATTTAAGGAAGTCGCCATAAAGATCCAAAGTATCTCCACGCCAGATATGAACCTTGCTGAAGGCATTCAACAAATTCTGTTCCGGAAAAAAGTGAGCGCTATCGCACGACATAAAAGCATCACCGTGATTGAATTTTACATTACCCAGGAGCCTGGACCGTTGAACTCCCCCGGTATTATCAAACTCTGTAATGTCAGCATTATCAATAATAATTATTTTGGTATCCTGGGCAAGTATAATTCCACTCTGCCACATTGTTAAAATGAGGAAGATGCGGAGAACAGGATTATGAGAGACTTTTCTTCCCATTATTCGGAAAGTTGACAGGCAGGCTATCAATTGGTTGCTTCCAGCCAGCCTTTCTTTAGAAAATCACATTCATTTAAACTTTCATCGATATGAATATAGGTCTCGCTTTGTTTTTCACGAATCCATTCCTGGATTACCCGCCCTTTTTTCTCAGCCAGAGCCATATTCTGCAGGAGTGTATAATCCTGTTTCAAATTCGCCTTGTGAGGATCAGTTTTTGATTTGAGCCTGACAATTTTATATAGAGTTTTACCATTTTCATTAATGGTTTCATAGGGATTTGAAATTTCTCCGATCTTCATATCCCGGACAATCAGATAATCTTTTGAATCCAGTTGTTTCAATTCAAAAAGTGAGGAATTGTCATAAGGATTTACCAGAAGGCCTTTGTTGAGGCTTGTGTTTTTATCTTCTGAAAAATACCGGGCAGCCGTTCCAAAGTTCATACTATCGGAGCGAATTAGTACCAGCACACTGTCGAGCCGTTCTGTAGCTTTTTTCCTTGAATCAGGGGTAATGCGTGGATTCATTAGTATATGCCTTGTATTGACCCTGTCGTCTTTACGATCGATAAGTTGAATAAGATGGTATCCAAATTGGGATTCAACGATTTTTGATACCTGACCTTTTTTGAGGCTGAAAGCTACTTTTGCATATTCTGCGTCCAATTCCCCCTTGCTCATGTATCCTATTTCTCCTCCATTTGATGCCGATCCGTCTGAAGAATAAAGAATAGCGAGAGTTTCAAAACTTTCACCTTCCATAACCCTTTTGCGAAGCTCGAGAAGCTTCTCCCTTACTTCAAAAACAGCATCATCACCTAATTTTGGGTAGACCACAATCTGCTCCATTTCAACCTGGGCATCGATATTAGGGATACTGTCTTTTGGGATGCTGTTAAAAAACGCCTTTACTTCTGACGGGGTGATCTTTACACTTCCTGTAATTCCTTTCTGCATCTCCTGGGTCAACATCTGGTCCCTGATCATGTCTCTGAAATCATCTTTGATTTGCAAAATAGTTTTATTGAAATAAGCTTCGAGTTCTTCCTGGGAGCCGATCTGATTGATAAAATACTTAAGCCGCTGATCGAGTTGCATCTCTACACTGGATTCGGAAATCTGTATACTATCAATCTTAGCCTGGTTTAAAAGAAGCTTTTCTTCAAGGAATTCTTTAAAAATCAGGCATTTCATATCGGGAACAGTTTGTCCCTGAGCCCTGTATTGAAGGTATTGCTGTTCAATGTCCGATTGTAAAATAGTATAGTCGCCCACCACTGCAACCACCCGGTCGATTATAAAGCTCTGTGCATTAATACTCAGAATTGAAAATATTAACGAGACTCCGGGAAAAAAAAATCTTTTTATGAGATGGTTCATTTTTGTTGCATTAGTAAATTTCTACTTTATTTTTGGCACGACCGTCCTGGTAAACGGAATTCTCCAAATCCTCCATAAATTTGATCTTTCGCTTGTTAATGATAACACTTCGGATATCATCCTGAACCAGACTCAGCGGAGCCACCTGTCCTTCTTTTACCCTGTCAATGATATGGATAAAGTAATAAAAAGCCGAATCTTTTATTTCAATGTTTTTATTTGAATTCAAAAAATTAACCGGATTTGTAACTTTTAGTGGTGTTGCGTTTATAAGATTCGAAAACCGGAACCATTGCTCTCCGTGAATCATATAATTGTTTGCATAAGTGATGCAATATTTTTCGAGATTATCCAAATCCTCCGGCAGTTCTGATTTATACCAGCGTTTCACATCGGAAACCTGCGGAGCATCAAGTGAAACTTTCACATAATTAACTTTAACAACATCAGTGTCGAGAATATAATTTGATGAATTCTGGTCATAAAAAGATTGCAGATCCAGATCATTTACGACAGTATCCAGATTTTGAGACAAAAGTCTTTGTTTGTATTTGAAAGTCAGCAGAGATGAACGATATTCCTCAATTTGCTTTTGCACATTTTTCTGTTCTTCAGAAAGATACTGTTCCGCTCTGATTAATAACAGTTTCTCCCGCACCCATTCTTCAATCAACCTGCGGGCTATCCTTGTGCTATCTTCCCTGGATACACCTTCCGGAATGCGCGTACCCAGATCGGACGGATAAAGGTACAGGTCGTAAACCCTGGCCACGGGTTTTTCCTGTGCTGATTTGCTTATTTTGTTACAGGATACCAGTACAATAAAAACAATGAAACTCAGGAATAAATTTTTCCGGATCATAAAACTATTTTATGGTTTTCAATAAATCATAATCCACCTCAACCGGATATTTCGCTCTCAATTCAGCAACCCAGGCTTTTTCCAGATAGTTCTGATAATCTGCGGTAATAAGGCCTCTCGCTTCGTTAAGTTTTTTGATTTCCGGTTCTATGATTTTTCTGACATAGACAAAGGAGGACAATCCTTCAGACTCAAAATTATCACCAACTCCCAGTCTCCAACCGGTCTTATCCACCTCTTCATTGTCGCCTTTTTCAAAACGGGCTTCAATTATATCGATACAATTTTTAATACTGTCATTTTTACAAAGTTTTGAAAGTACAAAATCCTTACCGAATTTTTTCTTATTACCGTATTTTACTGCCAGAGCTTTAGCTGCGGCAAGGATTTCAGCGCTGTCGCATGAGAAAATCATAACCTCTGCCCGCTTTTCCCAAATATAACTGGATTTATTTTCCTGGTAATATTTCTCAAGCCCGGCAGAATCCAGTACGGCTTTCGACCATACCATTTTATCAGTCAGATCAAATAAAAGGATACCATCATGATATTCCTGCAGAATATACCTGAATTCCGGGTATTTATCAGCCAACAAATCTTTTTCATATTCCTGAAGGCTATTACCGCTAAATGTTCCGAATTGCTCATTAAGGTAAACAGAGATGCTGTAAGGGGTGGTTTTTCTCTGATTTTTAAATAAGTAGGTTGCAAAATCAGCAACGGTATAATTCTTTTCTTCAATAGTGAATAAAACTTCTTTATTATTCCGCAGGAGGGAATCACTCCATTGTCCACCGAATATCGTAGTATCGATTAGCCCGCTTATTTTCTCGAAATTTTGCTTATTAAAAGTATAATTGTATTCTTTTTTAAGTTTATTCAGATAATTATTCTTTTTAACCGGCGCCATCTGAGCATTAGAAATTTTAGAAAGCAATTCAGGTCGTATCTCCTCATATGTACCAAGTCCTTTGGTGTCAATCAGTTTAAGGATATGCCACCCATAAAAAGATTCAACGGGTTTGGAATAATCTCCACTCTTTTTAAGCGAAAAAGCAGCTTCTTCAAATTCGGGGATCATCTGCCCGGAGCCAAACCATTGTAATTCACCTCCATTTACAGCTGTATTTCTGTCGTCTGAATTGTTTTTTGCCAGCTCGGCAAAACTGATACCATTTTTCAGGCTATCATAGATCGCTGTAATTTTTTTCTCAGCCTGCTGTTTCATTTCCGGGGACATATCCTGCGGCGCCCTGATGTATATATGTGCAACCTTCACACTGCCTTTGCTTGGACGAATTTCCCATACTTTTGCTAAATGATAACCAAATTGCGTCCTGACAGGCATGGAAACCTGATTTACAGGGGTATTATAAATAGTATTTTCAAATTCCCAGACTGTGCGAAATGCAGTCATCCAGCCAATTTCACCTCCGTTTTTCGTTACCGATTCGTCCTCGGAATATTCTCTGGCAAGTTTTTCGAAACTTTCACCCGCCAGAGCCCTGTTCCTGATTTCCAATAATTTGTTATAAACTCTTAATGTATCCTCAGGAGAATTTTTCTGATCTGTACGGATTAATATATGACTAACGCGGATTTCGGTTTTCATCCTTTCGTATGCAAGCCGCATCATTTCTTCCTGCGTTACAGAGTCGTTAAGATATGGTTTTGCCAGCTGGTCGCGATAACCCTTGAGTTCCTTAATAAAACTTTCGACCGTATCCATACCCAGGTTTTCAGCTTCCAAAACCTTAAGCTTGAAATTTATAAACAGATCAAGATATTCTTCAACCGGTTGTTTATCGTATAATCCGGCCACATTGTTTTTTTTATAGATTCTCTCAAATTCCTGTAAACTAACAGTCTGATCTCCAATTGTCATTAGGACTTTATCACTCTGGGAGTAGACGGAAGTGAGGGATAGGATGAACAAGGTGGTAAATAGCAAAGTGGATTTCATAATCAATAAAAGTTTTTAAAGTTATAGAACTAACGTAAAAAGGTTATGCTTATTATCTGCTGTAGTTTGGAGCTTCGCGGGTAATGGTAACGTCGTGGGGGTGGCTTTCGTTCATGCCGGCGCTGGTAATCTTCACAAATTTCGCTTCCATTAATTCTTCAATGTTTTTGGATCCGCAATAGCCCATTCCTGCACGAAGTCCTCCCATCATCTGGTAAACTACTTCTGAAAGACTTCCTTTGAATGGAACACGGGCGGCAATTCCTTCAGGTACAAGTTTGTTGATATCGTCTTCAACATCCTGAAAATAACGATCTTTAGATCCCTGTTGCATGGCTTCAATGGAGCCCATCCCCCGATACGATTTATATTTTCGGCCGTTGTAAATAATAGTTTCTCCCGGAGATTCTTCTGTTCCTGCAAAAAGAGATCCCGTCATTACACTGTGGGCGCCGGCTGCAATCGCTTTTACAATGTCGCCTGAATAACGGACGCCACCATCGGCAATGACCGGAACCCCGCTGCCTTTTAACGCGGCGGCAACATCATATATTGCTGATAACTGTGGAACGCCAACTCCTGCTATTATGCGGGTTGTGCAAATGGATCCCGGACCGATACCCACTTTAACACCGTCGGCGCCTGCCTTAACCAGTCCAAGTGCAGCCTCTGGAGTACCGATATTTCCAACAACAACATCAACATTGGGGAAGGCTTTTTTTACTTTTTTCAGGGTTTCAAGGACTCCTTTTGAATGTCCATGGGCTGTATCAATGACAATAGCGTCAACTCCGGCTTCCACAAGAATTCCAACTCTTTCAACTGCATCGATGGTAACACCCACTGCTGCTGCAACGCGTAAACGCCCTTTATCATCTTTACAGGAATTGGGTTGGTCTTTTGCTTTTGTAATGTCTTTATAGGTTATCAGACCGATAAGCTTATTATCCGAATCCACCACGGGAAGTTTCTCGATCTTATGTTTTTGAAGGATATCTGCAGCCTTACTCAGGTCGGTTTTCTGAGTTGTGGTAATGATGTCCTTGCTGGTCATGATCTCGGCAACCGGCTTGCGCATGTTATTTTCAAATCTCAGATCACGGTTTGTAACAATTCCGATTAAATGTTTTTGCTCGTCAACTACAGGGATGCCACCAATCTTAAACTCTTTCATCAGGTTTAACGCATCGGCAACCGTAGCGTTCTTCAGGATCGTGATAGGATCATGAATCATTACACTTTCAGCGCGTTTGACCCTTCTTACCTGGTGGGCCTGCTGTTCGAGTGGCATGTTCTTATGAATAACTCCTATGCCTCCTTCCCGTGCAATAGCAATTGCCAGTTCGGCTTCAGTTACCGTGTCCATGGCTGCCGAAACAATGGGTACATTTAATTGAATATTTCTGCTGAATTTTGTAACCAGACTTACCTCTCTGGGTAAAACATCAGAATAGGCCGGTAAAAGCAAAACATCGTCGAATGTTAAACCTTCATATTTAATTTTATCTTCAATAAAGGACATTGCTTTAATTTTGGTTAAATTTAAATGCTGCGAAAATACAAAAAATTAGAGAATAAATATTTGTTTTTTTTCTTATAATACGGTTCTGATATTCCAATAATAACAGATATTTTGGAGAAATTTGCACAAATACTTGCACGCTATTGGGGATATTCACGTTTCCGTCCTTTGCAGGAAGAGATTATCCGATCGGTCTATGATGGCCATGACACACTTGGTTTGATGCCTACAGGAGGAGGTAAATCTATTACTTTCCAGGTGCCCGCGATGGCAAAAGATGGCACCTGTGTTGTCATTACTCCATTGATTGCCCTGATGAAAGACCAGGTGGAGAATCTCCGGCGCAGGGAAATAAATGCAATTGCAATACACTCGGGAATGGGAAGGGAAGAAATCGACATCGCCCTCGATAATTGTATTTACGGTGATGTGAAGTTTCTGTATTTGTCGCCCGAACGACTGGAAACCGACATTTTTAAGGCAAGAATTGAAAAAATGAATATTAACCTGATCGCTGTTGATGAGTCGCATTGTGTTTCTCAATGGGGATATGATTTCCGGCCTTCTTACCTGAAAATTGCACGACTCAGGGATTATCTTCCCTCTGTACCTTTCCTCGCACTTACAGCCACCGCTACAACAAAAGTGGTGGACGACATCATGGAAAAACTTGAATTCCGGGAGAAAAATATTTTCAGGAAAAGTTTTGAGCGGAAAAATCTTGTTTATGATGTGGAACTGTGCGAAGATAAAGTTCAGAGAATAATCAGAATTATTAAAGAGAATCAGGGAACCGGGATTATTTATGCGCGTAACCGCAAAAAAACAAGGGAACTGGCAATGGTTCTTCAGAAACAGGATATAAAAGCGGATTATTATCACGCAGGTCTTACTCATGCAGAAAGAAGCAGAAAACAGGAGGAATGGCAAAAAGACAAGTTACAGGTTATTATTTCAACAAATGCTTTTGGAATGGGAATCGACAAACCCGATGTAAGATTTGTCATTCACGTTGATCTTCCCGATTCGCTTGAGGCATATTACCAGGAGGCCGGAAGGGCGGGAAGGGATGAGAAACCGGCCAAAGCGGTTCTGCTATACAATGAATCGGATCGCAGGTCGGTTGTCCAACGAATACAGATCAGCTTTCCTGACTTATCCGTAATAAAAGAGGTTTATAATGCTTTGGGAAATTACTTCCAGATTCCGGTCGGGGGAGGAAAAGCACAGAGTTATGATTTTATACTTTCCGATTTTATTACAAAGTTCAAATTCAATGCCATTATAGCACATAACAGCCTGAAGGTATTGCAACGCGAGGGATATATAGAATTGACGGAAGAAATAAACAATCCGTCAAGGGTTCATTTTTCTGTGCAAAGAGATGACCTTTATAAATTTCAGATTGCCAACGAGAATCTGGACGGATTTATAAAACTTCTGCTGCGATCCTATAGCGGTATGTTCTCATCATTCGTTCCAATTGATGAGAACCTCCTTGCAAAACGATCCGGAGTGAGCTACGATACCATTTACAAGTACCTGCTCAAACTATCCTCTTCCGGGATAATCCAGTATATCCCCCGAAAAAAGAACCCGGTAATCTTTTTCAGCGAAGAAAGACTGGATTCTAAAAACCTGTATTTTTCCGTGGAGACTTATAAATTTTTGAAAGACAGATACATAGATCGCGCCAATGAGATGCTGATGTATGCTTCAGGATTGAATAAATGCCGGAGCCAGATATTACTTTCATATTTCGGGGAGAAAAACGCCCTGCGTTGCGGACAGTGTGATGTGTGCAGAAAACGGAATGAATTGGATATGAGCGCTTATGAATTCGACCTGATACTGCAGGAACTTAAAGAAAGAATGGGCGATAAGCATCTTAGCATGGAAGAGATAATGGATGGAATGACTTATGCTGAAGAAAAAGTTTTTAAAGTCTTCCGGTGGCTCAACGATCATGATAAAATCTTACACGATGAGGTTTACCTGTTTTATTGGGCAAAACAATAAATGAAAGAAATTATAAGGAAGGAGAGAGTTTGGATTTCAGCGAATATTCTCCTGGAATGTATATATTAAGAGCAAAAGGTTCTGATGGGAAGAATTATGTTGGAAAAATATCGAAGCAATAAAAACTTTTCTTTAGAAAAACATTTATAAAACTATTAATATTAGTTTAATTAATGGTTAAGGAATCAATGGCGTTTACTTAAGATGTTTACCGGCTTGTTTTGAATGCCTGAACTAACCTTTTAGCCAACACATGCGTGTTATTTACTAATGATTAAAATGTGTATTTTATTTGAAATTTAGAAATAAAAAATTCTGAGTAATAACTAAGTGAGTATTATATAACGATAACATTTATCTTTATACTTTTGTCTTTTATTATCCTATGAAGTAATCTATTAATCAGGAGATGGACGACCATAATAAAATACTGTATTCTGAAGAAGTTCTTGAATTCGTCCGCTTATCCCAGGAATATTGTTCCCTGCTTGAAACTCCCCTTGATTTAAGCCAAAATCAATTTATACGTTTTAGTCTATACAGCCTTCCTGCAATTTATTCGGCCATGACCAGGATACCCCAGCTTGAATCGGTTTTCGATCAGGGAAATGAAAAATTCGTAAGTGAGCAGGACTGGTCGGATGTATACCGGAAAATTACAGGATGTATGGAAGGGAATAACGATTTTCTCGACATTCCTGCAGAGAATGAATTCGACCGATCAGAACTAATCACAAGGAAAGTTTCTGAAGATATGTCCGATATTTACCAGGATTTGCGTGATTTCCTGGAAATATTTAGAAATGCACCCGAAGATGTGATGAACGACGCACTCTGGGAATGCCAGAATAATTTTTTGAGTTTCTGGGGTTCAAAAACATTGCGTGTTTCATTAGCTCTTCATAAAATTTATATTGGAGAATTAAACGCCGATGAAAACATTGCTGGAAAAGACGCTCAGCCAACTAAAATTGATACGAGGAACTGGTTTATTTCGAAAAGGCAGACAGAATTCAGAGAAGAAGAAAATGACTTTTTTACCTAGCATAAGCGCCGAGGATATAAACCGGCTGGAGGTTAAGCAATTTACAGGAATCATACATCTTATCGACTCACCTGAAGATGTACCTGATGCAGTTGAATATATTGGCAAACACAAACTGATAGGTTTTGATACAGAAAGTAAGCCTAACTTTTCGAAAGGAAGTTCTAACAAGGTTTCTTTGCTTCAGCTCGCGATTCCCGGTGAAGTGTTCCTTTTTCGCTTATTTAAAACGGGACTCCCTCCGGAATTGATTCGTTTATTTGAAGATGAGGAAATCATTTTCGCCGGAGTAGCAATCCGTGACGATGTTAGAAAACTTCAGCAAATTAAAAACTTTAAAGCCACCGGGTTTCTCGAGTTGCAGAAATACACATCCTATTACAAAATTGAAGATAACAGTCTGAAAAAACTTGCAGCTATCGTGATGGATATCAGAATATCCAAATCCCAGCAGTTATCAGACTGGGAAGCAAAAACACTCACAGATGCTCAGATGAGATACGCTGCCACCGATGCATGGGTTTGTCATGAGGTTTACCATATTCTACGCAACTCACAGGTTCAATGATAAAAAACATACAAATCATTCTCAAATCAGGGAAGGAAATTTCATTAAAACGAATGCATCCCTGGATCTTTTCAGGAGCCATTAAGGGAGTTTCCGCTGAGGTAAAAGAAGGCGACCTTGTTGATGTTTTTTCCAATCATGGGGAATTCCTCGGTATGGGGCATTTTCAGCCTGGTACAATTGCAGTCAGAATGCTTAGTTTCATTAAAGCTGAGATCAACCTTGAGTTCTGGATCAGAAAAATTGAAGAGGCAGTAAAGCTCAGAAAAAACAGTGGATTGTTTGATAATCCAGACACTAATGTTTTCAGACTTATCAACGCTGAAGGGGATGGGATGCCCGGACTCGTAGTAGATTTTTATAACGGAACTCTAATCCTGCAAATGCATTCGGTAGGGATGTACCTCGTTCGCGACACGATCGTGGAAGCCCTGAAAAAGGTACTTGGTGAAAATATTAAATGTATTTATGACAAAAGCGCGGCAACATTGCCATTCAAAGCCGGAATCAATGCTAATCCCGAATATTTGTACGGTTCTCCGGGAGAAAATACAGTTACTGAAAATGGAAGTACTTTTTATATCGACTGGGAGGAAGGGCAGAAAACGGGATTTTTCATCGATCAGCGCGAAAACAGGAAACTGCTTGGAAAATATTCAAAAGGCCGCAATGTCCTTAATATGTTCTGTTATACCGGGGGATTTTCGGTTTATGCAATGAAGGCCGGAGCCGGTCTGGTTCATTCAGTTGACGCATCAAAAAAAGCCATTGAACTTACTGATAAAAATATAGCTGCTAATTTTGAAAATGATAACCGACATACCTCATTTACAGAAGATGCTTTCGACTTTTTCAACCGCAAGGGTCAGGAATATGATCTTATTATTCTTGATCCCCCTGCATTTGCCAAGCATCAGAAAGTTCTGGATAATGCTTTACAGGGATATAAACGAATAAACAGGGAAGCTATTGAAAAAATTTCTCCCGGAGGAATATTATTTACATTCAGTTGTTCACAGGTAGTAAACCGTGAGAATTTCAGAAAGAGTGTTTTTGCAGCCGCAGCCTCTTCGGGCCGGAATGTAAGGATATTGCAACAGTTGTCGCAGCCGGCAGATCATCCCATCAGCATCTATCATCCCGAAGGGGAGTATTTGAAGGGATTGGTTTTGCAGGTTGATTAATCTTTAATAATTTTATAACCAACTGGTTTTCCCGGAGCATTTTTCTTTTCATGTAAAGCATCGATTCTATCGAGTAAATACCTGAATGCTTGATCGAGTTTATCATCAAGCTTCAGAATTTCTTTTTTCAATTCTTCATTTTCTTTCAATAATGCTCTGTAACGGGCAAAAGCACGCATTATTTCAATGTTGATTTGAATGGCTTTTTCAGAGTTAAGAACTGAAGATAGCATGGAAACGCCTTGTTCAGTAAATACCAAAGGATTTATTGAAGAATGTTTGAGCGTCGCTAACCGGTCGCAATTTGCGACCAGTTCATCCTTCTCATTTTTAGTGAGTTCAAACATAAAATCTTCAGGGAAACGCGTTAGATTTCTCCTTACCTGTTCTTTAAGTCGTTTTGTGGGAACACCATAAAGTGCGGCCAAATCAGTATCTGTCATAACCTTAAATCCCCTGAAATGAAAAATCAATGTTTCATAAACCGGATAAATAGTTGTTTCCATGATTCAATCAAGTTTTATATATAGATTATACTTAATGCGACAAAGTCTATCAATCTCTGCATATTGCCCGGAAAAATTTTGATTTTAAGCGATTTTTTTTATTACTTACAAAAAAAAAATCCCATGAAAC
>CAYGFI010000057.1:5335-25386 GCA_964349045.1 uncultured Chitinophaga sp. | reverse complement strand
TGAGGTTGAGGTTGAGGTTGAGGTTGAGGTTGAGGTTGAGGTTGAGGTTGAGGTTAGTTTGGTAATATTGCCTTCTTTTTCAAATATTTAACGAATTATAAAATTCTTACCGCTTGACCGGTATGAATTTATTTTTTACATTCACTGCAATAATTTTCCAGAATTAATTCAACTTTAAGATTATGCAAGATATTTCAAAAAATCGAATCCTGAATGTATTTGGGCTGATAATTATTATCAGCCTGATGTTATCCTGTGGAAAGGGTATAAAACCGAAACCTCATGTACTACTCATTACCGGTGGTCATAGCTATGATACTACTGAATTTTTTGAACTTTTTGAATCATTTACGGAATTTGAGATTGATACGCTTTCCCAGCCAACGGCTAACCAATTTATAGGCGGTGGAAATGCTAAAAAATATGATGCCCTTGTTTTTTATGACTACTGGCAAACCATAAGCGACAAGGAAAAAGAAGCCTACCTGGATCTGACAGTCCAGGGAACAGGTTTACTTTTCCTTCACCATTCGTTGGTTTCCTACCTGGGATGGAGTGATTTTTCAAAGATACGGGGCGGGCTTTATCCTAAATCCGAACCTCCCGATAGTATAAATGACGGTCGGTACAGGCATGACATAGACCTTCTGGTAAACATCCAGGATACCAGCCATCCGGTAACTAAAGGAATGAAAGATTTTATGATACACGATGAGGGATACAGCAATATCAGGATTTTTGAAGGAGTTTCTCCCCTGTTAAAAACAAGTCACCCCGACTGTGCAGAGTTGTTTGGATGGACAAATCAATACAACAATTCGAAAGTTGTTTACCTTATGGGGGGACATGATAAACTGGCTTATGTTAATGAGAATTATAAGGAGCTCATCAGGAATTCAATGCATTATCTGGTTGATAGGGGTGAAGGGAGTAGGGAGTAGGGAGAATTTAGAAGGTAGAATTTAGAAGGTAGAATTTAGAAGGTAGAATTTAGAAAGGAGAATTTAGAAGGGAGAATTTAGAAGGGAGAATATTGAATGTTGAATGTTGAATGTTGAATTCAGAAGGTAGAATTTAGAATTCGTTTAATTGGCTTTGGACATTCTTCAGCTATTTAAAAGAATTCTAAATTCTACCTTCTAAATTCTAAATTATGTACCTTATTAATTGGTAACAAACTCACAACTCTTCAGAAACTCGATACTTTTCCTTACACTCTCCAGGGGTTCGAAGGTATAACGTTCAACTTCAATAATGTAGTTTTTCATTCCGGCTTTATCAGCAGCGGTAAAGAAAGGTTCAAAATTCATCATTGATTCATCTCCGCCCAGTTCTTTCTCATCTTTAACATGATAAAGTTCAAAACGACCGGGGTATTTATCGAAATAAACTATAGGGTCGCCACCTCCAACAGTGATCCAGTATAAATCGAGCTGGAACATTACTTTAGCGGGGTCCGTATTTTCAAGCATGAAATCGTAAAGGGTAATACCGTCAACCTGGGTAAATTCCTTATCGTGGTTATGATAACCAAAGCGAATACCGGCTGCATTGCATTTTTCTCCAACTGCATTAAAATAATCGCAATACTTTTTAAGGGCGTCAATACTTGCATAAGCTTCACTGCCCATCGAGGGTTGCACGATCCATTTTACACCTGCTTCTTTGTGAGCTGCAATTGCATTGTCCCACCAGTTCATAGTGGTTTCCCAATTGGCAGAGTCGGGAAGTCCGCGTCCGGTATGGGAACCAAGAAACTTCATCCCGCTTTTTTCAACAAGGGCTTTAAAATCAGCAGGACTCATTCCGTAGAATTTACCATCATTGTAACCGGCAGCTTCCACAAATTTATATCCCATTTTCCCGACTTCCATAACAGTAGTTTCGGGATTGGTATTCATATCATCACGAACAGAGTAGAGTTGCAGTCCGATGTTCTTCTCAACTGCAGTTTTGGTGCAGGAGTTCATTGTAATTACCAGTAGCGTTGCAGCTGATAATGTAAATAAATTTTTTAATTGCATTTTCATTAATTTTAATTGGATTTTGTCAGGGGTTGAAATTAGGCATTTTTTTTATAAAATATCCACGAATGCCCGAATAAATTCTTGAATTCGTGGTTATTACCATTGAAAAATTAAAAAATAGAAAAGTACAATAGCCTGAAGATTTTTCAACGAAACCATAAAATCCTGATTCTCCGTGTTACTGATTTCCCTTTCTAAAGGTACGTAGGGGAAATTTCCTTTAGCTATGCAGTTAAGGCTGAATGATTGTGCAGATTTTCGAAATCTGCTTTCAGAAATTAAATTCATCTCCCACTTCAGGAATTGAAATTGAGTGATATCCTGCCTCCTCAAGATGTTTCTGGTATCCTTTCTGTGATTCGTATTCGCCGTGAACAATGAATATCTTTTTAATTTTCGATTTATCCTGACACTCAATAAAATCCATCATTTCTTTATAATCCCCGTGTCCGCTATACGATTCCAGTCGTCTTATGTCTGCTTTAACTTCGTAAACATTCCCGTGAATTGAAACCTGCTTATCCCCTCTGAGAATCCTGGCGCCAAGAGTACGGGGAGAGCAATAACCTACACCCAGAATGGTATTATTCGGATTTGAGATGCTATTGGCCAGGTGATGCTTTACCCTTCCGGCTTCCATCATTCCCGATGCAGAAATGATGACACAGGGTTTTTTGATGTCGTTGAGTTTCTTTGAATCGTCGCGGGTTTTGATATAAAAAAGACTGTTAAAACCGAAGGGATCAGGATCGGTTTCCATTACATCAAGGATGTCTTTATTGAAACATTCGGGATGCAGTCGGAAAATATCAGTAGCATTCACAGCCAATGGACTATCGACATAGATATCAACTTTAGGCATTTTACCCTCATTAAAAAAAGTGTTTAGTGAATAAACAAGTTCCTGGGTTCTGCCAACGGCAAATGAAGGGATAATAAGCTTTCCCCCTTTTCTTACACAAGTATCCCTCACAATATTCAGCAGTTCTTCTTCCGATTCATTGGCATCAAGATGCAACCTGTTTCCATAGGTTGCTTCGGTAATCAGAATATCTGCCTGGGGGAAAGGTTTAGGATTGGTCAGGATGCGGTTTATCGGACGACCGATATCACCTGTATAAGCAATGGTTTGCTTGCGGCCATCTTCGATAATCTCGATGTTGGCAACACCACTGCCCAGCATATGACCTGTGTTTGTAAATTTCACTTTAATATTCTGATCAATATGGAATTTCCTGTCATAGGGAACTCCAATAAATAATTCCATACACTGTATCGCGTCCTGCTTGGTGTAAATGGGTTCCAGGGGTTCAAGACCTTTCCTTGCACGCTTCTTGTTATGAGTATGTGTATCATGCTCCTGGATATATCCTGAGTCGGCCAGCATGATTGAGCAAAGATCGCGTGTCGCGCTGGTACAGATTACCGATCCCCTGAAACCCAGCTTATAAACGTAGGGGATCAGACCCGAATGATCAATATGGGCATGAGTAAGAATAATATGGTCTATTTCCCGGGGATTAAACCCAAGGGTCCTGTTTAGAGTATCAGTTTCCATACCCTTACCCTGATACATTCCACAATCGAGTACAAGTTTTTTTCCGCTTTTGGTAACGATTAAGTGTTTACTGCCCGTAACTTCACGGGCAGCGCCGAGAAATTTTATCTTCATGATTTTGTAATAATTTTGTTATTAAAATTGATAATTTTTGCCATTCAACTTTGTAAGCACCTGTCGTCTATCTAATCTTAATAATCCACCGATTTCAAGCTAAATGACAACCAAAATGAAAATTCATTTTCGCCAGATGTTGCTTGGTTATAAATATGGTATCTCATATATGCTAATCTTTTATCTTGGCCCGATAAATCTATCACCGTTATAGTGAATCATATGAGAAGGATTATCAGCTATCCAAACTTCTGTTTCCCAAGCAATATATGACATATGAATTCGAAAGGTAGTTCGGTTGGGAAAAGCGGTCACATATATTTTACCTGATTTGCATTTAGATAATAATTTTTCCAAATCAATCATTCTTTGAGGTGATATTGACCTAACTGAGCTAAAAGTATAATAGCTTCTTTAACTTTTTTCATTGGCAATCATTTCTTCAATATTAAATATTTCATTCACAACGGAGTTTGCGTATTCTAAAGAATAATTATTAGCAAAAATAAGCTGATCTCCAATCGCTTTAATTTCATCTAATTTTGGAAAGGGTATTTCTCTGAGCTCGGTAGCACTTACATTCACATTTCCATTAAATATCCTGAAGTATGAATCGAAGAGAGTGCTGTTGAGTAAAGCGCATAATCCCATAACTTCATTCCTGTCTAAGTGTCCTTTTGGACGATAAATATAATTTACCTTGTTCTCAACACCGATATAATTTACTTTAATAAAATTACAAAAATATGGAGCTGCAATTAATCGACTCTTGTCATCTTTAGTGCTGAAACGCCTTAGAAAGATATAATTTTTATTAGTAATAAGTATTGGTATTGATTCATTTACAATTCTAACGTACTGTCCTTTATCCGGCTTTGAAATTGGCCATTCAAGTATCATTTGCTTTACGTTGTGCAGCCAAAACAGGGGCGCATGGAAGACAGTTCCGGTCACAGAATTCTCCTGAATGTAATCTCTGCTTCTGAAGGCAACAACGGGGCCGGTTGATATTTGGATATTATATTTATTCAGACTGCCATTCCAATTCTTGAAAACGCTTAGCACGGATTCGTCAAAATCACTTGTAGGCAAATAAAGAATTTTTTCATTAGAGAATAAGTCAATAAGTTCTTTTTGTTTAAATGATTTTGTTTCCGGAGAATTAATATCTTTCAGTCCGTGAGAAGATGATACAATAACGTTGTGGTTTGGGTTCGTCTTTTCTTTTCGTGTCCCTTTTATAATAACAGTTTCTTGTAATACTTTATCTCTGGTAAAAGTGTCTTTACGTGAAACAAATAAATGCACCTTATCTATTTCAATAATTTTAAAGAAATATTCCCGGAATAGTTTAAAATAACTCCCTGACGCATAACTTCGGGGAGTAATAAAAATTAGTTCTCCGTTTTCTTTTAAAAGTTTTGCGGAAATGGCCATAAAAATAGCATAAATATTCGGATGCCCATTTACAATGGCTTTAGCTGCAATAACCCTTTTGTCATTAATTGGAAGTTTAAAATAAGGAGGATTAGAAATAATTATATCAAACGGCTCGGCGGTTTCTGCAAATAAATTTCTGTTGTCCGTTAAACAGTTGGCATTTTCTAAAATAAAATCATTTGTATAAAGGAAGTACTGGAAATTGATTTTTTTCTGCTTCAGCCACTTTTTTAAATAGTCAAGTGATTTTTTAGTAAAGGAAATAAGTTCATGATCTGTTTCGTAAACAACCAAATCAACTGTTTTTAAATAATTACTTTGGGTTGTAAGGGTTTCAAGTAAGGCACTGGTAAGTATTGCTGTCCCACAACCGGGATCAAGAATTCGAATCGCACTTGTATCGTATTTTGTAAATGCTCCCATAAGTCCTGCAATTTCAACAGGTGTAAAAAATTGTCCGTTTATTTTTTTATGTTCCTGATTTACTGATGTGGCATAATAGATTCCCAACCTGTCTGCAAAGCGACTGGGTAACTCATCAGGCATTGGATCTATTAGTTTAATATTTGTCATTCTTGAGTTTTCTGATATAATTAATTTTCTTTTCTGCAACTTGCATGGCCTTTAGAGCCATTTTTTCGTCCTGTAACTCATAAACCAGTTTGTCACTCAGAAATGCAATAATGAAATCATTTTCGTCAACTTTATAAAATTTAGCTAAACGAATAACCTGTTCCTTTGTCGGCATTCGTTCACCACGTTCAATTTTGCTCAGAAGCGCCTGGTCAATTTGAATTTCAGCTGCAACCTGTCTGAGAAGAAGTCCATTATGCTCTCTTAACTCTCTAATTATTTCTGCAATCTTTTTCAATTTGAAATGATTTGACTTGACATTTAATGTCTAAAAGTAATAAATAAATCTTTTGCCTCAAAGAATTTTTATTAACGATATCATTTACCAGAGGGCTGGTGATTTTTTTGTGTGGGTTTTTGAATTTGAAGTGGGCTTTAGCTACTTAAACGTAAGATGAATCTTCGCTTAACCCTTATACAAATTATTTAAAATTTCAGGTTATTTAGTTTCTTTGAAGTCTTTAACTTTTCTTGCTCTGAACTGTTATATGATTCGACAATTCGACAAATTGAAAATTCCTTACTAATTTTGCCCTGACTTCATAAACCCGTAACCCATTCACTCATTTACTCATTCACTCATTCACTCATTAACCCACTTCTTCACAAACTATTACTTAAAAATGGCATGATCCAGTCAACAACTCAAACAGAACCAATAATCCGTATCGAGTCGCTATACAAGTCTTTTAAAGATGTTCATGCGGTAATTGGGATTAACCTGAAACTTTTCCCGGGGGAGTTTATTGCTGTCCTGGGGCCGAACGGGGCCGGCAAAACCACCCTGGTTGAGATGATCGAGGGGATACAGAAGCCCGATCAGGGAGAAATATATATTAAGGGAAAGCACTGGAAGCATCATCATGCCGAGCTTAACCGGGTTCTGGGAATATCGCTGCAGGAGACCTGGTTTATAGAAAAGCTCACCGTGAAAGAGACATTGTTACTCTTTGCATCATTTTATAAGCTTGGCGAGGCCAGGGTTATTGAGATCATCGATCTTATAAGGCTGGAAGAAAAACAAAAAGCTTATGTTAAGCATCTTTCAGGCGGACAGCGTCAGAGGCTCGCGCTTGGGATTGCGCTTCTCAATTACCCCGAAGTACTTATCCTGGATGAACCTACCACCGGACTCGATCCGAATGCACGCAGGGAGCTTTGGGAAATCCTTCTGAAGCTGAAAACCGAAAGAAACACTTCCATGATACTTACCACTCATTATATGGAGGAAGCTGAGTATCTGTGCGACAGGATTATCATCATCGATCATGGTAAAATACTTGCCAAAGGTACGCTCAACGAACTGCTGATGGCATGTGATAAGCACGAGATCATTGAAATAGGACTGGTTGGGCCTCCTCCTTTTGATTTTATAGAGATCCGGGGAGTTCAGAAATCAGGTTTTAACAGCAAAGACAATGCTTTTGTACTTCATGTAAAGAAAATTGTTGAAACGCTTCCCTTACTGTTGAAAAAACTTGAGGAATCAAAAACAGAAATCGCAGAATTACAGTGCCGCACCCTCACTCTGGATGATCTTTTTATTTCCATGACCGGCAGGCATCTAAACGCATAATCAGGAAATACCATGCTTAAACATCCTTTTTTCATACTTACCATTTCCCACCTGAAAGAATTCCTGCGTGAACCCGGATCCGTTTTCTGGTCATTTGGATTCCCGATTCTCATGGCTATCGGACTGGGTCTCGCTTTCTCCGGAAAGAAAGAAATCATGCATGGTGTAGCTCTCATCCCTTCTTCAGATCCCCGGGAAGCGCTGGTTCGTAATTCTTTTTTCGGGGGAGATGCTCCTGTTGACACCCTGATAGAAAAACGTTTTGATAATGAAAATGGCAATACCCGTTATGCTTTCCATATCACGAACTGGGATAAAGCCGAAGTGATGATGAAAAGGGGACAGATAAGCAGCATATTGACCGAAGACCAGGGCCGGATTACTTACCATTACGACCCTTTGAATCCCGAGGGAGAACTGATACAGATACAATTGTCCAATTTTTTTAAATATGGACACCTGGGCCAGGATACCGGGTCAATAGAACCATTGAAGGCCCTGGGAATGCGTTATATTGATTTTCTGATCCCCGGACTTATGACACTGGGTGTAATGATGTCGATCATGTGGGGTGTTTGCTATTCCCTCATCGAAAAGCGTTCGAAGAAGCTTCTCAGACGAATGGTTGCTACTCCCATGAGAAAAACCGATTTCATGACCGCCTACTGGGCATCCCGCATAATACTTACACTTTTCGACACTATGGTTTTGCTTGCTTTTTCATATTATTTCTTTGGGATCAGGATCCAGGGAAGCATTACAGCGCTAATACTGATTTTTCTTGCCGGTAACATTGCCTTTTTCGGACTGGCAATTCTAATTTCGAGCCGTACTGCAAATACCCAGGTGGGTAATGGGATCATTTCCCTTATAACTACGCCCATGATGGTGCTTTCGGGAATTTTTTTCAGTTACCAGAATTTCCCTCCCTGGGCCATCGATGTGATCAGAATTCTCCCATTGACAAAATTTACCGATGAAGTGCGAGGAATAATTAATGAAGGCGCCGGCGTTTTCGATGTTATTGACGGAGTGGCAGTCCTGGGAGTTTTTGGTGCAATAACATTTTTTATCGGACTCAGAATCTACAAGTGGTATTAGTACTTGTTCACCATAAATAATCCCTTAACCCTCCGGGAAAGGATAGTAGGATTCTCATAGTTTTGTTATTACCTTTGTATTTCTAAATTTTCCAATTATGAAATCAATCATCATTTTTCTGTTATTTTTTGTTGTTTCCTGCACTGTTGTTCCGTTTACAGGAAGAAAACAATTAACTGCAATTCCATCATCCCAGATGGTTACTCTCAGCGCTGATAGTTATGCACAGGTTCTTTCAGACAACAAGCTTTCACAAAATCAAAATTACGTTTTGAGTGTAAGACGGGTAGGTTCCCGTTTGTCTGCAGCTGTTGAAAAATACATGAAAGACAACGGGATGGAATCAAATCTCAAAGATTACAACTGGCAATATAATGTTCTTGTATCGAAGGAGTTGAATGCCTGGTGCATGCCGGGAGGACAAATAGCGTTCTATGAAGGGATTTTCCCGGTTTGCCAGGACGATAACGGGATAGCAGTTGTTATGGGACATGAAATTGCCCACGCCATTGCCCAGCATGGAAATGAGCGCATGTCGCAACAGCTTGCACTTCAATTGGGTGGATTAGCTTTGACTGAAGCTCTACAGACCCAGAAAGAAACCACCCAGCAATTGGCCCTGCTTGCATTTGGTGTTGGATCCAAACTGGGAGTTGAGCTTCCTTACAGCAGAACGCATGAATCAGAAGCCGATGAACTTGGACTTTATTTCATGGCCATGGCCGGGTATGATCCCCGTTCGGCCCCAGCTTTCTGGGAAAGGATGCAGGCTGAAGGAAAAACCCGTATGCCGGAGTTCTTATCTACGCATCCCGATCCTGCTGCCCGCATCAAAGCCATGAACAGGCATATGGCGAAAGCTCTGACATATTACAACAAATAAAAGGAAGTTGAAAGTTTGTAAAGTTGAAAGTTTATGAACTTTATGAACTTAAAAATTTCTTGATAAAATAATCAACACCAATCCCACCAGGTACATAAGAAACATAAGGGTGATCAAACCATTCACTCCCTTAACTCCTTTAAATTCTTTCCAGATGAAAACTCCCCATAAGGCAGCGATGAGTGTCGCACCTTGTCCGAGGCCGTAGGAAATCGCAAAACCTGCCTGTCCGGAAGCAATTATATTAAGCGTAAATCCCAGACTCCATATCGCACCTCCCAGGATACCGATCAGATGAAGTTTGAGATCACCCAGTTTGAAATAATCTGAATAACTCACTTTCTCACCCGTGAAAGGTCTGTACATCACCATTGTATTCCATAAGAAACTGGAAAGCAGGAGCCCTGCCGAAAACACAACAGATGCTGTGTAAGGAGTAAGTTTTCCTGTATCGGGATTGGTAAAATCTCCAACCATTGAAGCTGCAACAAAGCGGTAGAAAAATCCCATCAGCAAACCTGCAAGTATTGATATTATTATACCTTTTGTTTTAGTTTTTGCAGTTGTTTCGGACTTCTTGCGATAGGCCATTGCAGATACCACCATTGCCGCCGTCACCAGAGAAACTCCGAGAAATAAAACCAAAGGATTTCCGAGCGGAGTTGCAATAAAATTGGTAATAACCCCGATAACAAGGGCAAGCCCAACACCAATGGGGAATGCAACTGCCATACCTGCAATATCGATAGCGGCAACGAGCAGAATATTTGAAAGGTTAAATACTACACCCCCGAGAAGAGCAAGTGCAAGAGATTTGGGCGCAGCCTGAAGTAAATCTGAAACAAAACTCCTGCCTTCTTCCCCGGTGCTACCCGCTGTAAAGGCTAGCAGAAGAGAAAGAAATAAAACCCCGAGGGAATAATCCCAGTAAAATAATTGAAAAGCCCATTTTTTAGATGCGAGTTTCTGGGTATTTGCCCAGGAACCCCAGCAGAGCATAGTGACAACGCACAAAACTACTGCCCAGGTGTAAGAGTTTACAGTTAGCATGAATTGTTAGGTTTTAAAATTTCCGTGCAATTTAGTAAATAAATGGATATAAGAAAGCGGCATTTAGACTACCAGGCGGTAAGCAAAAAGAATCGCATAGATAAGGAACCCTGCTTTATGGTCAACCTGCAATCTGATTGTCGAAAAGTCTGACAGCCAAAAAACCTGATCTACTATTCAAATTCTTTCGGAACACCACAGATCATCACAAATGGTTTATCGGCTGATACATTGCGATACTGGTGCATTTCATTGGGATGTACGAGTGCGAAATCACCTGATTTCAACGATTTTCTTTCACCTGCTTCGTTAACCAGCTCACCCTCTCCCCCGATAATAAAATTCATATGTTCGTAATTGTGCTGGTGGTATGGCGTATAACCACCGGGCTCCACGGTAAAAACGCGGTAGGCATAAATGGGGGCTCCGTCTTCACGCGAAAGGGGGATCTGCTTCCACGCGTCTTTGGCGCCTTCCATGTTTACTTTGACTTTTTGAACGTCAGTAAGGGAAATAATTTTCATAGCCTGATTGTTTGTGATTTTATTTCAAAAATATAACTTCCGTTTTAACTTCCATTTAAATCAATACAAAAACATATAATTGGATAAATAAGTTCAATTCAAAGCTAAATCCAAATGCTTCTGTTTTTTCAAAAAAATAATATTCAGGACATTTGTGATATAAAATCAGAAAGCATCAACAGCTATTCGTGCAGTTGGCGATTTTAATATAAGCCTGCCTTAATCCTGGAAATTTGTTTTAAATTTGACATAAATTACAATGAATGGATTCAATAAAACAAATTGGTTATTGGATTAGTACAGCAGAAGAGGATCTAAGTACTTCGGTTTTGCTGAATCAAACTAAAGATCTATTCCTATGTCTGAAAGAGAAGTTGAAACAATAGTAAAAAAATTTGTCTCCTTGCTAAATATTTCCGGGGTACCTATTGAAAAGGTATTTTTATATGGAAGTTATGCCCGTGGTGAAGCGACTTTTGAAAGCGATATCGATGTAATGCTTATCTCAAATCATTTTGAATCGGATGATCCTGAAGTTAAGGCAATGGTTTGGGGATTAACCCGTAAAGTTGATATTCGCCTGGAACCATATATGGTAAGTATGAAAAGATATCTTTCAGATGAGGTTTCCCCTTTGCTTCAGATTGTGAAAAAAGAAGGGAAAGAAATTGTAACCTAAAACAATTTCAAATAATATAAAATTACTTTTTCAGATTATTCCAATTAATAATCAGTAATATCAATATATTGAAAATTTGCAATGACTGTATCTTTGCCGTCTGATGCCGGAATAATACGAACACCACCCGATTTATTATTAATCTGCTGCAATTATTAAATAAATTGTTATCCGAGCAGGTATAATACTATAATTTAACTCACCAGCCTCTAAAGAAAACCTACAAAATAAAAAGTTTTGAAGTGGATACCTTTGTTCCTCCGCTTCTAACAACTACAAAATACAAGCCTTTTTCCAAACCCCTGGTTTCAATCCGGATACCTGAATTGACCTGAGTGATTAAGCTTTTCAATGGTTTCCCAAGAGCATTGCAGATAGAAATTTCATGAGATTTACCTGATAATCCCCCTAAATCAATCATTACAAAATCGCTTGCCGGATTTGGATAAATGCGTACGACCGGTACTTCCTCAGTTTTCACATCTACACCGGATGCGCTTACCACCTGAAACCAATTAGTATTGAATTCTCCTACTTTTACGTACATACGGATTGTGTATCTCCCCTGCTGCAAATAAACAGTTACCGGAATTGTCTTCCATGTCTGCCATCCACCGGTGGTAGAAATAGTCAGAGTCCCAACACCTGTAAATGAAGATCCTTCACCGGCACGGATTTCCAGTTGACTTGAGGCACGGGTGGTTGCAACACGGAAATTAAAAGTATAATATTTCGATTGGGGAACATAAACGCGGTAGTCAAGATAGTCGCCGGGAGCTGCATACCCCATATCGGAACCTCTTCCTGCATCGGAACAGCTTTCAATTACCAATCCATAATTATAGGAGAAATTTTCTGATTCAATTTTAGCGGGAAGGGTGAAGCGAACAGGGAGATTATTAATTACATCGGAATTTGAGAATGGTGTAAGCGCCTGGGTATCGCTTAGGATGGACGTGCCCTGGTAGGAAAGTTTAATGATCCCGCCGTAATAGAGCGCTTCAGCCAGGCTGATAACAATGGTAGACTGGTTTGTGGTGGCCAGGGCAAGTCCTGATACCTGGACGGGTAAGCCCGTGCAGAGAACAGTAAAATCACCGGGATCGGCATCAGCAATTTCAGATGTTACTACTTTATTGAGGGTAAGGAAGATTTGATTTCCGTCAACCGAAGATTCAGCGTAAAGGCTCTTAAACTCAAGGTCATTAAATGGGACAGGATCAGATAGTTTGAAATAATTCAGGTTGGACCCACCCTGGTCAAATACAAAATGAAGTTTATGGATACCTGCGGTTAGCATGACGCCGTTTACAACCGTTGTCTGCCATATCTGCCAGCCACTTGTTCCCGGAAGGTTAACTAAAGGGGATATGGCTATTCCGTTCTCCTCCAGGTGCACTTTTGAACCTCCCGAACCGGAAGCAGAGCGGATACTTAAGGTGTAAGATGCTGTAGAATCAGCTATAACAGTATATTCCATCCATTCCCCATTTCCTGTCCAACCAACATTAAATCCGTTTGAATAATCAGTATCGGTACAGGCTTCAATATCCACACCATCGTTTCGATAGCTCCATCCCTGGTTCCAGTTGGTATACACGCCGGTGCTACCCTGAAAATTTGCAGAATCATTATCAAGGTATGCATAGCCACTTCTGCCAAGGTTATAATCGACGGCAAAAACCGGTTCTCCGGTATGGTATAATTTAAAGGGAATTGTTTCAGGAGTTTTAGGCTGCCTGATCATGGCATCCACCACATCTTTCTGGAAGCTGCAGTTTTCGAGGCGGTGATTTTCAGCAAACTTAAGAACTGAGTTAAAAGCATCATCAACTGTAGGTTTGGAAGCAGATCCCTTCCAGTAATTTACCAGCTGGGTATAATCATTGTTAACGAAAACTTTCAGGGGATTGTTGATACCCGGTTTTTTAACGGGCCACCACGACCAGCCAATCCGGTTTTTTTCGCAAAGAGCTATCAGGCTGGTAAACCATACATTGGAGTTTTCACCGGTTTCTCCCAGCCAGATTGGAATATTATGTGTATTCCTCAGATTTATAGCGAAACTAAGGGATTCCAGTGTATTATAATTCCAGTATTTATGAAAACTATAAGCCATATTGTTATCCCACGGTGGTGTTAGTCCGGAAAAATCGTTTGCAAACCCGTTTCCCTCAATAAAGATGATATGATTCTGGTCCACCTCACGAATAGCATTGGTAATGTTCACCATGAGTTCCTTCAACTTTGAATTGTTGCCTTCCGGGAAGGTCCAGTTGGTTTCATTGATCAGGTCGTATCCCCCGATCCAGGGTTCCGTACTGTATCGTTCTGCCAGTTTCCTCCACAAAGCCACGGTTTTATCTTTGTTGGCCTGGCTTTCCCACAAAGATGGTTTCGAGGGGTCGTAATCGGAAATATTAGAGTCCTTCCCTTGTCCACCGGGAGCTCCATGCAGATCAAGTATCAGGTACATTTCATTATCGCCGCACCAGTCGAGAAGAGAGTCGATCATTGTGAATCCCTTATCCAGCCATGTAATTTCCCCGGGAACCGGTTCGTCTTCAATCGGGGGAGTGAACCATTTATAATGCATGGCGACCCGGACGCTGTTAAAGCCCCATGATTTCATGGAATCTGCATCAATCCGTCTGAAATGGGAATCGAGCCAAACGGTATAGAAACTATCAGTTTTCTCCTCACCAATGGTACTGACAAGTTTAGCCCTGAACTCATGCTGGGTTCCGGCTACGCCTGAGGTCTGCATCATGTATCCTTCCTGAAGCATCCAGTTACCGGTTCCTATTCCTCTTAGAATTACTTCGTTTCCGGCTCCATCGTAAATATATTTCCCATTACAGTGGAGATAGTTCTGGGCATATAAACTCTCACCAGAGAGTACAGTGAGTATAAAGAGTATAGTGAGTTGAGTATTTCGATTTGATAATTTCATTCTATGAGAATTTTATTCTATGCACAATTACAATTTTACTATCGGGTGAATAAAGGTTTTTGATTCCGTTTTTTCACTTAGTAAAATTTCAGATAATATCCGGTAAAAAAATAAAAAAGCCACAGATTCACAGAATAAAAATTATCAGTAATAAATCTGTGAACCTGTGGAGGGTTTTTCTCTGTAACTAATTTATAACAAGAGTTACAATAGAATGGTTTAAACTTTTTGCGGTAACCGCCCGGTTTTCAACCCAGACTTTATAATCGATGTCCTTATCTCCAAGGTTAAGTACTACAACAGCCACGCTCCCGTTGGGATTGATTACGGCTGTGGCCAAAAGTTCGTCGCTGTTTGAAGAGCAGGTGATACGTTTCGCACCCGGACGGAAGAACTTTGAAAAATGGCCAAGATAATAGTATGAATCCATATAGATCACTTCGCCTGTTTTAGAATTTCCAATTACCGGGGCGAGGCAGAAATTCCCTACATGATTTGGCCCTCCGGTTTCATCCAGAAGTATGTTCCAGTCGGTCCAGCCGCTTGCACCGTTGTTGATATCGAGGAGTACGGATTTTCCATAAACTTCTCCCCATTTCCAGTTTTTAAGACTGCTGTATTCAAAAGGATATCCGCAACCTTCGGTGAATAACAGTTTTTTATCGGGAAATGCTTCGCTTACCAATCTCACATTATCAAAATGATCGCCTGTGTACCAGTGAAACCCTGTTCCCCAGACATATTTTGATGCTTCCGGATCTTCCATAACCATTTTGGCCCTCTGGTACATAAGCCCCCGGTTATGATCCCATATGATCACTTTCACACCACTCATACCCGCTTTTTCAAGCGTCGGTCCCATGAAATTTTTCACAAAATCCCTTTCCTCTTCACCGGTATAAATACAGGATTCCCAGGTCTGAACTGCGGCAGGTTCGTTCTGAACGGTCAATCCCCAGATATCAATACCCTGCTTTTTATACTCACTGATAAACCGGACATAATAATCGGCCCAGGTCTGGTAATATTCAGGTAACAGTTTACCACCGCGCAGCATGTTGTTATTGGATTTCATCCAGGCGGGAGGACTCCAGGGTGATCCAAACAGGATCAGATTGTTACCCGTTTCATGTATTGCAGCTTTAATCAGGGGAATTTTGAATTTCATGTCGTGTTCAATTGAGAAATTCTTTAATTCAGTATCACCGGAATCAGCATATGCATAACTATCGCTTGAAAAATCGCATGAGTTGATGTTGGTGCGTGCAATGCTGTAACCGATTCCCTCAACCGGATGATAATAGGCTTTCAGTATTTCGGCTTGTTTTTCTGCAGGTAATTTGTAAAACGTTTCAGCTGACGCGTCTGTGATTGCCCCGCCAATACCTTCGATAGTCTGAAAGGTTTTCTTAGGATCAATCATTATGGTTGCCTCATGCTCATCAGGCTGAACGAATTCCTGAAAAACTAGATTTTCCCCCGGACTTAGCCTAAGTTCAGTATTTTTTGCAGTAACATATTGACTGGCAGATTCCAGCTTCAGATCTGGTGCTACACTTGTCTTTTCATCAGAGGACGATGCCTGCTTTTTTGAATCACAGGAAGTAAGGATCAGCGCTAAGGAAGCAACTGATGCCAGGACGAAAAGTTTCTTTATTATTTTCATTTTTATTGGTGTTTGGTTGGTTGGTTTTTGTTAAGTAGGTAACGAGATCACCTGCGCTAAAGCTACGGTGATTAATAGGTTACGGGGTTACGAAGTCACGAGGTAACGGGGTAACGGGGTAACGGGGTTACGAAGGTAACGACGTAACGACGTAACGGGGTAACGAGGGAACGAGGTAACGGGGTAACATAGTAATATTAGGTCAATAAATTAAATAATCTGTAAAATTTCAACTTTACAAACTTTCAACTTCAAAAACTAATTAAAGAACGCGGTTTAGGATCCATTCATTAATTACAGGAACTTCTCCTTTACCACCGGTAATATTGAGCCGGAAATACCTTCCGGTAACCGGTGTAAAATCCTGAACGTGGCCTGATCCTCTGGTTTTTCCTTCAAGAACAGTTTCCCATTTCTCTCCATTTTTAACCAGAAGCTGAAATTCCTGCCCGTGATTATCCCAGGGATGCCAGGGCTCTGACAAAGACATATTTCCTACTTTCACTTCTTCTCCAAGATCGACCTCAATCCATGATTTTGTTTCTCCGGGAGCGGCTTTCCATCCTTTCAACGGGTTACCGTCAAAAAGATCCGCAACGGATGACGAAGAATCAACTGATGACGCAGTTCCCTGCTTTCCAAGGGTTGGTGCAGGGAGTACTTCCGGACTGCCTTCAAATTCGAGGACAACGATTGAAAGAACAGGATCAGGAGCAGTGACAGGGAGTTTTATTTCAACAAACTGTTCAGACTGTGCTATTTCGAGGGAAGATTTCTTATCTGCCAGCAGATATGCATTTACAACTTTATTTGTCAGAGGAAGTTTTAATGATCCGTCAGCAGGCCAATTGCTTACATGGAGGTAAAGCTTCTGGTCTTTCAGTGTAGCTCTTCCCCATGGGAGGTATGGAAACGGGCTTGCTTTTGTTCCATAAACAGCCTCCGAGTTTATTTTCATCCAGTCGCCAACCTGTTTTAACCTGTCGATGCTGGGTTGGGGAATCTCTCCCAATGATGTGGGGCCAACATTAAGAAGGAAGTTTCCTCCCTTGGAAACGATCTCAGAAAGTTTGAGGATCAGGTCTTTTCCTGATTTCCAGTTATCATCATATGATTTGTAACCCCATGTATCGTTCATGGTCATACAAACTTCCCAGTTTCTGCCGGGAAATCCTGTTGCAGGAATAAATTGTTCAGGGGTTTCGGAATCGCCGGGGAAACCACCGCCCAAACGGTTGTTGGTAATCAGGCGGGGATGTTCAGCAACTACCGGAAGAAACTTTTCAGCTCGTTCTTTGGTCATGGCAACCGGTGTATCCCACCACAAAATATCAAGTTCACCGTAATCAGACAAAATTTCTTTAACCTGTGGAACGGCAATTTTATCAATATAATCGTCCATGCTTCCATTCTGGGCAGAATCCCATTTGGGTTTATAGGCTGCTCCGCCCGGGTGGCTCCAGTCCTGTGCCTGGGAGTAATAAAATCCGATTTTGATACCTTCCTTTCTGGCAGCTTTAACCAGGGGTTTTAAAAGATCTTTTCCATATGGAGTCGCATCCACAACATCCCAATCAGTAACTTTTGAATCGAATAAGGCAAAGCCATCATGATGTTTGGAAGTGATAACAATATATTTCATCCCTGCATCTTTGGCCATTTTCACCCATGCAACGGGGTCGTAATTCACAGGGTTGAAGCTTCCGGCATATTCTTTATAGGTTGTAACCGGTATTTCACCATGGTACATGATCCACTCTCCAATACCATTAATTTTTTTATCCTGGTAGGTTCCGGCGGGAACAGAATAAACTCCCCAGTGAATAAATAAACCGAATTTGGCATCGGTCCACCATTGGAGTCGGTCGGGTTCGGGGGTTTCTTTGACTGTCTGGTTACAGGAGATTGTGATAAACATAGCGGTAACTGCAATGAGTAAACCGGCCCTGGTAAGAATTGATTTCATTTGTAACAGTTTAGTTGTTTTGATATTTGTTAAGGAAGACGGATTAAAGGTAAAAAAAAGATTGGAAAGAAAGTAAACAGTCTTTCAGAATGGGGAAAAAACATAGGTTATAATCATGCTTCATTAGCAAGAAACTGTCTGATGTGAATATGTTTGACTCCTTTGTAATCTCCTGAAAACTCATCGGCTGTGACAACTATTTTCTCATAATTATCTTCAATTTTCAGTAAGTTACCAAACTCTCTTTGCCTTACCTTTTCATCAGATAATTGATAGCAAACCTGTATATATTTTGTTTCATTCACTTTTTGAGCAACAAAATCGATTTCCCTGTCCTGGTGTTTCCCAATAAATACCTGATAATCATCGTAAATTAACTGATTATAAACCAGGTTTTCGAAAACACTTCCAATCTGATTCCCATTAAATGGAATAATGGAATGTTTTAAACCCAAATCAGAAAAGAAGTATTTTTCATTTATCTCAAATCGCTTTTTTCCTATGATGTCCAATCGTTGAACCTTATTAATGAAATATGAGTTAGTAAGATACTTCAGGTAGTTCATAACCGTGTTTACTGACAAACCAACCCGTTGAGATTTTAGGAAATCGCTGACCTTTTTTGATGATATATAGTTGCCAAGGTTATCTGACAAGTATTCAACCAATCGATCTAAAAAATCAATGTCCCTGATATTATATCTTGATACGACGTCTTTAAGAATAATGGTATTGTAAATGCTTTTTAAATAGCCGTAAACCAGTTCATCTTCCAGAGGTAAATGAATTAAATATGGCAGGCCTCCGTAACGAATGTATTTGTTTAAAGCCTCGTTATTGTTATCCATTTTGTGAATATGCAAGAATTCAGAATAGGATAGGCTGTTAATATGAAACTCAATATACCTGCCCGAAAGGTGTGTAGCAAGATCGCCCGATAGCATTTTGGCATTGCTTCCTGTACAATATAGATCAATGTCCTCAACATGCAGCTGGCGCATTGCTATTTCAAATTCTTTTATTTCCTGTATCTCATCAATAAAAACATAGTTTTTTTTTGTAGTGGATAATTTGTGTTTTACATATTGAAATAAATCTTCATCTGTTTTTAAATGCTTAAAATCGTTTTGTTCCTTGTTGATATATATGGTATGAGCGTTGGGGTCAACACGCCTGACCAAATCGATTATTTGTTTTAACAGCGTGGTTTTACCTATCCGCCTTTGTCCGGTAAGAACCTTTATGATGCTTTTCCCAATAAAAGGCTGAACTTTTTTCAGGTAATTTTCCCGTATAAACTCAGAGTCCATAATGAAATATTTTCGCAAAAATATAGAATGTTTTCATTATAATAAAATATTTCTTGAATATTAACTCGACTTTTCATTATACAACAATACACTTTGTTTCTGGAAGGAGAGGAAAGCATGCCTTCACGTATTTTGTATGGGGGATTATTGCATAATTCCGCCTTAGACGGATGGTCCTTGCAGACTCAAACCCTGTTCGCTTATGCTTGCGCTGAAGCTTCAGGCGCCTACGCTTGCGCCTCCGCTAAAGCTTCAGCGACACGCGGAAAGCTTCAGCGACAGCATGCAAAGGCGCACGCTCATTTTGGTTTGTTATTTTTTCCGGTCGGGAAAGCAAGCTTTATTATATGCCAGGGGGGGGGATTATTGCATGATCCCCAATGGGGTGGTCCTTGCAGACTCAAACCCGCATTCGCTTATGCTTGCGCTGAAGCTTCAGCGACAGCATGCAAAAGCGCACGCTCATTTTGGTTTGTTGTTTTTTCTGGTCGGGAAAGCAAGGTTTATTATATGCCAGGGGGGGGATTATTGCATGATCCCCAATGGGGTGGTCCTTGCAGACTCAAACCCG
>CAYGFI010000057.1:0-5235 GCA_964349045.1 uncultured Chitinophaga sp. | reverse complement strand
CGCTTATGCTTGCGCTGAAGCTTCAGCGACAGCATGCAAAAGCGCACGCTCATTTGGGTTTGTTGTTTTTTCCGGTCGGGAAAGCAAGCTTTCCACTCCCGGAAAAAACAACAAACCCGGCATTTTCATGCCGGGTTTGAGTCTGCGGTGAGGGGGGGATTCGAACCCCCGGTACAGTTTCCCGTACGGCAGTTTAGCAAACTGCTGGTTTCAGCCACTCACCCACCTCACCGGTTGAATGTATCTGAACATGCCTTTTTCAAAGCAATGCAAAAGTATAAAAAGGATGCACAAGAGCAAAATAAAAGTTAAAAAAAGTCAAAGGCTTCTCCGGATTCCTATTTCAAGCCCGCGGATTTCGGCCAGGCTCTTTAACCTGCCATACAAGGAATAGCCCGGATAATTGGTTTCCTTTAAATCACCGAGCATCTGTGCCTCGTGATCAGGACGGACAGGAATCCCGGTATATCCCTTTTCATTCATCCGTCGCTTATTGTCTTCAATAATAATAGTTTTCATGATTTTGTACATATCGATGTCTACATCGAAGAAATAATTCTCATGAAAATTCTTCCGTACATCCCTGGTAACATTCCTGAGGTGAACAAAATTTATTCGTGATGCCAGCTTTTCTGCCATTAACGGTAAATCATTGGAAAAGGATGCTCCAAAAGAACCGGTACAGAAAGTCAGCCCATTATTTGGACTATCGAAACTATTAATTATGTCCACAGCATCCTCCAGTGTGCTTACAATTCTTGGTAATCCCATAAGTGGAAAAGGCGGATCGTCGGGATGAATGGCCAGCCTGACCCCTGCTTCCTCTGCCGCCGGAACAATGACTTTAAGAAATCCAAAAAGGTTTTCTTTAAATTTCCTGTTATCAATTTCTTTATAACTCATAATCCTTTCCTTCACCGTTTCAAGTGTCAGAGTCTCGCCCGATCCCGGGAATCCCAGCAGAAAAGTATCTTTCAGCTTATTTATTAAACTCTCGTCGAGTTGGTGGAAAAAATCCATAGCTTCTGCCTTTGTTTCTTCAGTATATGATTCCTCTGCACCGGGTCGCCGGAGAATATACATATCAATGGCTGCAAAATGAATGAATTTAAAACCGAGGCTTTCCGAGCCGTCCTGAAACCTGAATGCGAGGTTTGTTCGCGACCAGTCAAGCACAGGCATAAAATTGTAACAAACAGTTTTTATATCTTCTTTGCCCAGGTTACGGATGGTCCGGGCGTAATTTTCAGAATAGGTTTTATAATTACCTGAACGTCTCTTGATGTCCTCATGCACCGGTATGCTTTCAGCAACCGACCATCTGAGACCTTCCAGCTCTATCAGGTTTTTCCTCTTCTGTATTTCCGCCAACGGCCATACATCTCCGGTTGGAACCTGGTGCAAGGCAGTTACGATAGACATTGCCCCGGTTTGTTTGATTTCACTCAGAGTGATCCTGTCATCAGGGCCAAACCATCGCCAGCTGTGTTCTAACATAATTCAGGTTTTTATACTCCGCTAAAACTACTAAATCCACCATCAACAGGTAATATTATCCCGGTGACAAAAGAGGATGCATCACTTCCCAGGAACAACACCGCCCCGGTCAGTTCTTCAGGTCTGCCAAAGCGGTTCATAGGGGTATGACCGAGAACCAGTTGACCTCTTTCAGTAAGCGATCCATCATCTTCCATAAGCAATGACTTGTTCAGACTTGTAATAAAAAATCCTGGCGCGATAGCATTTACACGGATACCATCTCCGTATTTCCTGGCCATCTCCATAGCCATCCACATGGTAAAATTTGAAACAGCAGCTTTTGCAGCAGAATACCCGACTACCCTGGTGATGGATCTTATTGCAGCCATAGATGTGATATTTATTACAGAACCTTTTTTCTGCTCCGACATAATTTTACAAACTTCAAGAGTGGGAATTACTGTTCCCTTAAAATTTAAATCGGTTACCTTATCAAATTCTGCCAGATCCAGGTTAAATATGGTCTGGTCGGGCATTATGGTAGCGCCCTTCATATTTCCACCTGCTGCATTTATAAGAATATCAATGGTTTTGTATTCCTTTTTAATTTCAGCAAAGGTTTTTCTGACCCCATCAGCATCAAGAACATCCATCGAAACAGCAACTGCTTTTCCACCCTTTGCAACAATTTTTTCAGCGTTTGACTTTGTTTTTTCTATCCCGATTCCAGCCAGAATAACATTAACACCGGCAAGGGCAAGTCCTTCGCCCATAGCGCCGCCAAGCACTCCTCCCCCACCCGTTATAACGGCTGTTTTTCCTTCAAGATTGAATACATTCTTTAGATAATTCATATCAGTTTCAGCTATACTTATGAACTGCATTATAAAACGCTTCTATGTTTTTATTGTTCACATCAGGAGGCATCCCTCCCCCGCATGAAGCAATCACCCTAGATTTGTTATCAAGCTGTTCAATGAGTTTTTTAACCTCATCCCGGACCTGATCCTCTGTGCCATTCGCAAGAATATCCCTGGGAGGAATATTTCCCAGCATGGTAATTTTATTTCCGGTTAAACTTTTCAGCTCATTCAGGGGGATATCAAATCCCATGTTAAACAAATTCACTCCCATTTCAGGAAGATATTTGAGCGATGCCCGGCAATCTGCATCGTTATGCAGGAATTTAACGGAAATATCTCTCCTGAACAAGGTTTTAAAATACGGTAACCCAAATTCCACAAACTCCTCTTCGCCAACAAATCCAATGATATCGTCAAGTACAAGAATTCCATCAATGGTAGGTATCAGTTCTTTCTGAAGGTAGTGCCATTCGACAAGGTATTCTGTTATAATTTTCAGCAGGTGATGAACTTTATCCGGTTCCATCATCATGAGTGTAAGAAATTCTGTAACTCCCATTAAATGAGTTGCAACGTTTAACGGACCTCTTGAAACAGAAAAATATATTTTATGTCCCGCATCTTCTATCTTATTCCGGTTAAGCATCAACCTGTTGGTTAAAAAAGGCGCCAGCCCGTCCGTCCGTGGATTTGGTTTGGTAACCCTGGAAATATCCTCAACGGAATGAATAAATTTCTTTGCATGGGGAAATTCGTTTTCAGGAAATGAATTTATTGAACCAAAAGCTGAGGGTTCGCTGCACATCCCATACTCGGACCAGAATCCCGGGAGAAAAATAATTTCAGGAAAGGTATTCATGGCATGAAGATTTGCCTTAAGCCAGAGTTCATCGTTCGAAAAATAGTCGATAATCTTTATTCCATACCATTTGGGCAGCCAGGGGCTGTCGATAATAAATCCAACAGGAAGTGGGCTGTGTTCCTTGCCATTTATCACGTCAAGAAGGGTGATCCATTGTTTTTCGGTCATATGTAAAATTATAATAACTCTTTCTTCCTCTGTGTCTTCTCTGTGTGACACTGTGTAACAGTTTATTATACAGAGTTACATGGAGATAATTTGACTCGTAAAAATACAATTTAAACTCCCCCAATAAAATATTATACCAAAAATGATAAATAACAGGTAACAGTAAAGAATGTTTTTTTTATCTTGAGGCTCTTAAATTGAGAATTAATGAAGCGATTTCTTTTAGTTTTTTTTCCTGGTATTATTGTCGGAGTAATATTAATGTTTTCAGGAGGCAAAGTGCTTACTACCACATCAACAAATGATTATTGCATTTCCTGTCATATACACCCTGCTGCGGACCAGGCATGGAAAAAATCAGTACATTATCAGACACAGTCAGGTTTCCGGGTTGCCTGTGTAGAATGTCACCTGCCGCCAAAAGGCGATGGATACCTCTGGGCAAAAGGGACTACCGGTCTGCGCGATTTGTGGAGCTTTTACACAAAGGATTCCGCCTCATTTAACTGGGAAGAGCGTGGCAGGCTTGATATTGCCCGTCATCATGTGTACGAAAGCTCTTGCATTAAATGTCACGAAAATTTATTCCCTGCAAAGCTTACAAAAGCAGGTGAAGATGCACATCTTTATTACCAGCAGAAGAAGAAAGAAAATACTTCTGATCTGCATTGCATTAACTGTCACCTTAACGCGGGTCATTATATCGAGGGATATACCCATGGAAGCAACTCGACTTTCGGATCAACTTCTTCTGCTGCGAAAGAGGTATTTACCGGGGCTTCAATAGTTACTGAATTCAGGAATTTTAAAGAATTCATTCCTGATTCACCTGTTTCTTTTAACATGATCGCCATCCCCGGAGGAACATTTAAAATGGGAAGCCCGGTAGATGAGGCTTTCAGAAAAGAAAACGAAGGACCGGTAAGAGAGGTGGAGATTACCCCGTTTTTTATGGCCGAGATCGAAGTTACCTGGAACGAATACCTCGCATTCTATGCACAAACAGCTAAGGAAGGTCGCTCAACCGATACTGAAGGATTAAGAAACACGAAAACTTCAGAAACCGATGCAATTTCAGGAGCCACACCTCCCTATGGGCAACCCGACCAGGGCTGGGGAATGGGAATGAGACCGGCAATTTCATTTTCTTTTCATGCTGCTGAAACCTATTGCAAATGGTTATCATCCGTAACCGGTAAATCGTATCGCCTTCCGACAGAGGCAGAATGGGAATACTCATGCAGAGCCGGAACCACGGGTCCGTATTTTTTCGGGGGAGATCCGCGGAAATTTGAAAAGACCGGTATAATGGCAAAACTTTCGAAAAACGATACAGCGGTTATAAATAGTTATGTTATATTTAAAGGGAATAGTCCGGCTAAAACACAAACTCCTGAACGTGTAATGAGCAATCCGTTTGGTTTGAAAAATATGGGTGGTAATGTCGCGGAATTTTGCAGTGACTGGTACCAGGCAGATACCTATTCAAAATACCCGGAGGGAATTGTTAAAGACCCTAAAGGACCTGATGAAGGAACTGAACATGTTATCAGGGGAGGATCATTTTTAAGCACGGCAGATGATCTGCGCAGCGCATCCCGGGATTACACAAGAACGGTTTCATGGCTACAGACCGATCCCCAGATACCGAAAAGCATCTGGTGGTACTCTGACTGTTTCCATGTTGGATTCAGAGTGGTTTGCGAGTTTGATGAAAAAACCGGAAATTCGGAAAAGATTGTCACAGATTAAGTGGATAAATAAAATAATATAGCTATGGATTCGCAGATTTCGATAATTTTATAGTAATTTTTGGGCTTCGGATTCTTATAAAAAATAAATTGAGTGTCATGAATTAATAAT
>CAYGFI010000056.1:0-25414 GCA_964349045.1 uncultured Chitinophaga sp. | reverse complement strand
ATACATTCGGTATCTCATAACCGTAACATTCGTCGACACAAATATTTACTGAAGGATTACTCTCATTGCCAAATGAGTCGATCGCCGTAATATAATAACATCCGGCAAGTGTAGATTCAGGTTCATGCCTGTAAAATTTGTTTATTGTGCTGTCCAGCAAAGTGTGAGATGCTGAGTATTGTGCAGTATAATAAATATAATATTTTACAATATCTTCTGAGCAGGAGTCTGCTTTGTTAACCCAGCTTAATAAATTATAAGCGCTATCGCATTTTGAAGAAACTGATAAAACTGGCGGGCATGGGGGTATGGTGTCTTCAGGAGTGCCGCATGCAGCATGAGAAAGATTGTCGGTATAATAAGTAATTCCATTAATAATCCGCATACTTTTTGATTTGACGAAGTAGCAGTATTCTTCACCATTCACCAGATTGGTATCGGAATAATAATCGTTCCCGGTTGAAAAAACAGAATCATACACACCTGTAAGTTTATTCTGACGATAAACGGTATATTCGTAATTCAACCAGGGTACATTTCGTACAAATTGCAGGTTTATGGTGTTATCAGCTTCGGAAATACCCGGATACATGGTTGAAGCTATTTCCGGTGTTCCGATCAGAAACCGGTTTCCTGCCGCGTTATTATACAGTTCAACAGAATAGGCATAAGGAAAGCGCAGTGTATTCAGGTTTTTGTCAGTATAAACCGTGTCATTGAGATTTTCAGGTGCAAATTTGTGAATCTCGCTTAGGTTTAGTCCAAACAGGTTATCAGCACGGTAGATAATATATTCATAAGGTCCATTGGCAGGAATTGTATCAAGATGCAAAGGTTTTGCCCAGGACAGGAAAATTTCACCGGAATTGATATCTCTTTTAATTACGGATGTGTTTAATATAGACGGGGATCCGTTCACCAATATGGTACAGACTTCATCTGAAGGAATACTTTCAGCTCCATCAGGATAGACGGCAACCACACGGTAGCAGTACTCAGTACCCTGCAAAAGACCTTTACCTTTATTGTCATCAATAAAAATACTGTCAATACCGGAAGATGTACGCCCAACCGGTATAAAGCCTGTGTATCCGGGAATCCCGTAGGTACAACTGTCGGGAACATATCCGGATGATCCTGTTTTACGATAGATATTATAGTAGGAAATATTTCCGCACTCACCGGCATTCCACTGAACCCGGATCAGGTTACTGGCCGGTACCAGGTTTATATTTTGCGGGGGAGGGCCTAAAACATTAATATTCAGATTATCAATATCGACCAGGGATAGTTTACTGTTAATATCATTCGTTTTAACCAGGATACTGTATGGTTGTTTTCTCACATGGTCACAACTTGTCTGCCAGGTAAAACGGCTTATTATTTCACCGGGAATGTCAGAAATCAAATTGATAGTAGCAGGATTATTTTCTATCACTAATGGTCCCCCTGTAATAAAATGTTTCATTTTGTCAGAATTTGCATCTGTACTTCTGATATCCAGACTGATTAAACTCCCGGCCACAACACATAATTTAGACAGACTATCATTTACAGGCGCCAGGTTTGTAGTCCGGTATACTTCAATCTGCATATCTCTGATGATTCTTCCAATTGCATCTCCTTTTCTATGCTCTATGATTTTCATTGCAATATTGTAAATACCGGTATCAACAGGAGTATTCCAGACCAGGTCACCGGTTATTGCATTAACATAAAGTGAATCACTCGCTTTTGGATAGGAATAGCCTTCGATAGAATCTCCATTCTGCTGGGTACAATAAGTAAGTTCATAGGATATACTGTCACCGTCAATATCAAAGGCTCCGGGGTTATGAATAAAAATCTGATACAGTCCTGCCTTATCGAATGGTGGATTCAGGAGCACGGGTGTGCTATTCAGTCCGATCTGATTATTAATTTTGATGGTGGTTTTAATAGAGAAGATTACATTTACCGAGTTGGGAATATTCTTAACTCCAAGATTACGATTCGGATCCTGAACAACAATAGTATATGTATCTGGGCCGGGAAAAGTGTATACCTTTTTGTAAACATTTTGACGATAATCATTTGGAAGGTTAGTAATCTGAATTCTGGGTGCAATTATTTTATCAGTCTCCCAGACTTTCTCTCTTGAACCATTAGGATTTATTTTAATTCTAAACCAATTAATATTAAGTTCCGGCCGGTCTGCGCCAGATAAAGTATAGGTAAACGTTGTTATAGTAATTTCATAGGTAAGTCCATCGATCTGTCTGAGAGTGATCTCCCCGGCCCTGTTATGCGTTGCATGAAGTGAAATATAGTTCGTGCCCGGGAACAGGATGAGTAAGAACAGGTATTTCAGATATGTTGACAGGTCTTTCATTAATGATTCAAATCAATTTCAATTTCAACTTCTTTCCGGTTAAACCTATATCCTTTTTCTTTTCCGTTAAAGCTAATGATCAGGAGATTAGTCTGATCGTCCCAGAGATCAAGCATCAGGGTGTTTTTTATCCTGAGGTTTGTAGCCTGGAATATTTTTTCAGCCCGGAAATGGATCCAGATCGCATCCTCATTTAATTCACTGTATTTGTAATCCAGATCCATGATTTTGTTATTGCTAAACTTTATCTGGAGAAAAGAGTTCACGTATTTACTGATAATCTGACTATTATTATTGTCATCGGCCTTTTCCATTTGAACTTCCACCTGGTAATTGTTTTTAAGTGCGAGTGCAAAATCATCTTTAAAAAGTTTAATCGAGACCGTATTTTCCGTGTTATTCAGTTCTATATTGCAAATCGATACATGGATCGGATGCATTGCGGGACTTATAAACCAGGAAAAAATAAATATCAGATTAAAAAACAGAAAGTTCACTTTTTTCTTTTCCCGTAAAATTACAATAAATTCCTTACTTTGTCTTCAAAAACCATTCATGACTGAATTTCACCTTTATCTGAAACTGGGAATTGAACATATTGCTGATTTTCAGAGTTATGATCACATTCTCTTTATTATCTCTCTTTGTGTGATTTATCCCATTAAGCAATGGAAGAAAATGCTCATCCTGATCACTGCATTTACAATCGGACATAGCCTCTCCCTGGCACTGGCCACTTTGAAATTAATTACTATAAATACAAAACTTATCGAATTTCTGATTCCTGCTACGATATTTCTTGCCTCAGCAGGAAATTTATTTCAGAATACGGACAAGTTTGACAGTAAATTGCATAAATATAAATATGTTGCAGCGATGTTTTTCGGGATCATACACGGGATGGGATTTTCAAATTACCTCACAAGTCTTTTGGGAACAGCAGGCAACCTGGTCACTCCGCTTCTGGCCTTTAATATTGGGATAGAGCTGGGTCAGATCATTATCGTTTTAATCATTACAACTCTTTCTTTAATCATTGTTGATTTATTCAGGACAAAACGCCGTGAATGGGTACTGATATGGTCGGGGGCAGCGCTTGGAGTTTCACTTGTGCTGATGATTGATCGTTTTCCCTGGTAATTGAATTGCCTTCTGACTGAGATTTGAAACAATTGAGATTTGTTCTTTCTGATCATTTCTTACCTTTAAACAATTTGAGTTTTAATAATGATTTTTTCAAATCTGTCAAACTGGAACCAGATCAGTATAGTCTTTTTCGTAGTAACCCTGAAGTAAAAGTTTTATGTACTGGAACGATAATATAGGTGATTTCAGAACTTTCCTTAAACTGGAAAAATCCTTGTCAAAGAATTCGGTCGAAGCTTACAGCAATGATATTCTTAAACTGGTTCAATACCTGGAATACAAGTCCCTCGATCTTAATCCCGACGAAGTAAAACATGAACATCTTACAGGTTTATTGCAATGGATTAACGAACTGGGCGCCAGTCCACGTACCCAGGCACGCGTAGTTTCCGGCATAAAGGCTTTTTACCGTTTTCTCATTATCGAAGAGATCATTACCAGGGATCCTACCGAATTGCTGGAAACGCCCCGAATTGGACGTAAACTGCCTGATGTTTTAAGTGTCGAAGAAATTGATAAGCTTATTTCAGTTGTCGATTTGAGCAAATCCGAAGGCCAACGGAACCGCGCTATCATTGAGGTATTGTATAGTTGCGGGCTCAGGGTTTCGGAGTTAACCGAATTAAGGATGTCCAATATTTACCTCGACAAAGGATTTATCCGTGTTATCGGAAAAGGTAATAAAGAAAGGCTTGTACCCATTGGAGGAAAGGCAATCAGGGAGATAAACAATTACCTTCCCGATCGCAATAGTTTACAGACCATTCAAAAAGACAGTCAGGATATACTTTTTCTGAACCGCCGGGGTAAAAAGCTTTCCCGCGTTATGATTTTCACCATAGTTAAAACACTGGCAAAACAGACCGGATTTAAAAAACACATAAGCCCGCATACATTCCGGCACTCATTTGCCACTCATCTTATCGAGGGAGGAGCGGATCTAAGGGCTGTTCAGGAAATGCTGGGACATGAAAGCATTCTGACCACGGAAATTTATACTCATCTTGACCGGGAATACCTGCGCAATACAATCATTAGCTTTCACCCGAGATCTCACTGAATTTAGAATTTAGAATTTTGTATTCGTAACTCCGTAACTCCGTAACTCCGTAACTTCGTAACCCCGTAACTCCGTAACTTCGTAACTTCGTAACCCCGTAACTCCGGAACTCCGTAACTCCCCGACACATTTAGATTAATTTAGAATTATTTTAAGTAATTTTTAAATACATTTGTACTCTTAAAAAAAATAGCTTAGAATTATTGTTTAAAAATTAAAAAGAAAGGATAATACAATGTCACAATTGAAACGCGTCTATACCTTTGGTGACAAGAAGGCTGAAGGTAAAGCTGACATGAAGAATTTGCTTGGTGGTAAAGGTGCTAACCTTGCCGAGATGAATCTTATCGGCGTTCCGGTACCTCCGGGATTTACCATTACCACTGAAGTTTGTGCAGAATACAACAAACTTGGTAAAGATAAAGTTGTTGAACTTATCAAATCCGATGTACAATCTGCTGTAAAAAATATTGAAAGCATCATGAACACAAAATTCGGCAGTAACGAAAACCCCTGTCTGGTTTCTGTACGATCCGGAGCTCGTGCTTCAATGCCTGGAATGATGGACACGGTTCTGAATCTGGGTATGAATGATGATTCTGTTGAAGGCTTGATTCGCAAGACTGGTAATGCGCGTTTTGCATGGGATTCTTACAGACGTTTCGTGCAGATGTACGGAGATGTTGTTTTGGGGATGAAACCAGTCTCCAAAGAAGATCCGGATCCATTTGAAGAGATCATCGATCATATGAAAGAACATAAAGGTGTTGAAGACGATACTGATCTTGCCGTTGATGATCTGAAAGAATTAGTAAAACTCTTTAAGTCAGCCGTTAAAAAGCAAACAGGAAGAGACTTTCCATCTGATCCATGGGAACAATTATGGGGAGCCGTTTGTGCTGTATTCGACAGTTGGATGAACGAAAGAGCTATTTACTACCGGGCATTAAATAATATTCCCGAAGAATGGGGTACTGCTGTTAACGTTCAGGCAATGGTTTTCGGAAACATGGGTAGTAATTCAGGTACCGGAGTGGCATTTACGAGAGATGCAGCAACCGGGGAAAACATTTTCAACGGAGAATATCTTATTAATGCTCAGGGTGAGGATGTGGTTGCCGGTATCAGAACTCCGCAGCAGATCACTAAAGAAGGTTCATTACGCTGGGCAGCTCTTGCTCTGGTATCAGAAAGCGAAAGAGCTTCAAAATATCCCTCTTTGGAAGAAGTAATGCCCGAAGTATACAAAGAACTTGACACCACACAGCATAAACTGGAGGTACATTACAGCGATATGCAGGATCTCGAGTTCACCATTCAGGACGGTAAACTCTGGCTGCTTCAAACCCGTAACGGAAAACGTACCGGTGCAGCTATGGTTAAAATTGCCATGGATATGCTTAGAGAAGGTGTTATCGATGAGAAGAAAGCTCTTAATCGTTGCGAGGCGGGTAAACTGGATGAACTTCTTCACCCGGTTTTTGAGAAATCTGCTATTAAAAAAGCAGTCGTTCTTGCTAAAGGATTACCTGCATCCCCCGGAGCTGCTACCGGCAGAATTGTATTTTTTGCCGATGAAGTGGAAGAGTTTTCATCCAAAGGTGAAAAAGTGGTTCTTGTTCGTATCGAAACCTCCCCCGAAGACCTTAAAGGGATGAACCTGGCACAGGGAATCCTTACGGCAAGAGGCGGAATGACATCTCATGCTGCTGTTGTGGCAAGAGGGATGGGTAAATGCTGCGTTTCAGGCGCAGGTGCAGTTAAGATCAATTACAAAACCAGGATAATGGTTTGTGATGGCAAAACCTTAAAAGAAGGGGACTGGATTTCACTTAATGGCTCAACTGGTGAAGTGTATGAAGGGAAAATTGGAACTATCGATCCTGAAATGAGCGGCGATTTTGGTGAGCTTATGAAACTCGCAGATAAATATGCTACTATGAAAGTCCGTACCAATGCCGATACTCCCTACGATTCAACCGTTGCAAGAAATTTTGGAGCACAGGGTATCGGTCTTTGCCGTACCGAACATATGTTTTTTGAAGGAGACAGGATCAAAGCCATGCGCGAAATGATCCTTGCATCCGACGAGGCAGGAAGAAGAAAAGCGCTTGTCAAACTCCTTCCCATTCAGAGAAAAGACTTCGAAGGTATCTTTGAGGCTATGAAGGGCCTTCCCGTTACCGTTCGTCTGCTCGATCCACCCCTGCATGAGTTTGTTCCTCATGAACCGGAAAATCAGAAGGAAATGGCGAAGGAACTTGGAATTACCGCGGAAGAAGTTAAACAAAAAGTAGATGACCTCGCGGAATTTAACCCGATGTTAGGTCACAGGGGTTGCCGTCTTGGAAATACCTATCCGGAAATCACCGAGATGCAGGCAAGGGCTATTATCGAAGCTGCTATCAACCTGAAGAAAAAAGGAATTGAAACCATTCCGGAAATTATGGTGCCGCTAATCGGAACTGTAAAGGAATACGAACTCCAGGAAAAAATCATAAGGGAGACGGCTGAGAAAGTATTTGCTGAAACCGGACAAAAGGTCGAATACCTGGTGGGCACAATGATAGAAATCCCAAGAGCTGCTTTAATAGCTGATAAAATTGCAGAAAAAGCCGAGTTCTTTTCTTTCGGAACAAATGACCTTACCCAGATGACTTTCGGATATTCCAGGGACGATGCAGGAAAATTCCTCCCGGTTTATTTGCAAAAGGGACTATTGAAAAATGATCCTTTCCAGATCCTGGACCGTGAAGGTGTAGGACAACTGGTTGAAATGGGAACTAAAAAAGGTCGCAGTACCAGATCTGATCTTAAGGTTGGTATTTGCGGCGAACATGGCGGTGAACCCAGTTCAGTTGAGTTCTGCCATATTGTTGGAATGAATTATGTAAGCTGCTCACCTTTCCGCGTTCCAATTGCAAGGTTAGCTGCTGCTCAGGCTGCCATAAATAACAAATAATATTGCAGCAATTCCTTTAAATGAGGGAAGTTACAATTTGTAATAGAAAAAGGCAGTAACACTTTCAGTTTACTGCCTTTTTTGGGTAATTCTGTTATAAATTATATATTTGATGTGAAAATTATAACATAACTAATTAGGCATGAAAAAAATTGATTTAAGTAAATATGGAATAAATGATGTAAAGGAAATTTATCATAATCTTTCATACGAGGAATTGTATAAACACGAAACTGACTCATCACTTCAGGGATATGAAAAGGGTATAGTTACCCGCATGGGAGCCGTTGCTGTTGATACAGGTATTTTCACTGGAAGGTCCCCCAAAGATAAATTTATAGTTAAAGAAGAAACCTCAGAAAAAAATATATGGTGGAAAACAGAAACCCAGACTGCCGGAGATAATAAACCAATTTCACAGGAAGTATGGAATGATCTGAAAAAAATCAGCGTGGCACAACTTACAGGTAAAAAATTGTATGTACAGGATGGTTATGCCGGTGCAAATCCAGATACCAGGTTAAAAGTCAGGTTTATTATGGAAGTTGCATGGCAGGCGCATTTTGTAAAAAATATGTTCCTTCGCCCCACAGATCAGGAGTTAAAAAGCTTTGAACCCGATTTTGTTGTTTTTAATGCTTCCAAAACCTCAGATCCCGACTGGAAAGCCCATGGTTTGCATTCAGAGGTATTTGTTGTATTCAACCTGAAAGAAAGAATGGCGTGTATTGGTGGTTCCTGGTATGGGGGAGAAATGAAAAAAGGAATCTTTAGTATAATGAATTATTACCTGCCTCTCAAAGGAATGGCATCCATGCACTGCAGCGCAAACGTAGGTAAAGATGGAGATACAGCCATTTTTTTCGGACTCTCGGGAACCGGAAAAACAACACTCTCTGCCGAGCCAACCAGGGCGCTTATTGGTGATGATGAGCACGGATGGGACGATGACGGGGTGTTTAATTTCGAAGGGGGATGTTATGCCAAGACTATTGACCTTGATCCCATCAAAGAGCCTGATATCTACCATGCCATTAAAAGAGATGCTCTTCTCGAAAACGTAGGTTTAAACGATGACCTTTCCATTAATTTTGCAGACTGCTCTAAAACAAGTAACACCAGGGTTTCATATCCTATTTATCATATCAACAATATAGTCAAACCGGTTAGCAAAGCCGGTCATGCTAAAAATGTTATTTTCCTTACCGCCGATGCATTTGGCGTTTTGCCCCCGGTTTCAAAACTTACCCCTGAACAGACTGAATATCATTTTATCAGCGGTTATACGGCAAAAGTAGCTGGTACCGAGAGGGGAATTATTGAACCTCAGACTACTTTTTCCGCATGTTTTGGCGCTGCATTCCTGTTGCTCGATCCCACAGTTTATGCAGAACAGCTTACCCGGAAGATGAAGCAACATGGTACTTCTGCGTATCTTGTCAACACAGGCTGGATTGGAGGTCCTGTTGGAGTTGGACAGCGTATTGATATACCTTCTACCCGGGCAATCATTAATGCTATACTCGACGGATCCATTGATAAGGGAGAATTTGAAATGCTGCCTTATTTCAACCTCCGGATACCCAGGAAAGTTAATAGTGTGGATTCCAAACTATTAAATCCCCGCAATTCCTGGACTTCACATGAGGCCTGGGAAAAATCAGCCAAAGACCTGGCGCAGAAATTCATCAATAATTTCACAAAGGTTACCCATATTGAGGCGGGTAAAAAACTGGCGGAAGTAGCCGGGCCGAAGCTAAGGTAGAATTTAGAAGGTGGAATTTAGAATTTTGAAGGTTGAATAAAGAAGCTATTAGGGGCTTAAGGGATTTCCAAATTCTAAATTCTAAATTCTAAATTCTAAATTCTAAATTCTAAATTCTAAATTGTAAATTAGAGCCCTCAAATAATCAGGAATGGAACATTTCATTGATCTTTTTGTAATGCTTATTCTTGCCTACCTCATAGGCGCTATTCCTACTTCTATATGGATAGGGAAGAAATTCTACAAGATAGATATTCGTGAGTTTGGGAGTGGTAATGCAGGAGCATCAAATGCAATAAGGGTTTTCGGACCTGTGGTTGGAATACTGGTTCTTATTTTTGATATGTTCAAAGGATTAGCAGCTGTGTACCTTGTGAATTTTTACTCTTTTGTTCATCCAGGTACACCTGAGTTTGTTAATATTCAGATCATATTAGGGATTGCAGCTGTTCTGGGTCATATTTACCCTGTATATGCAGGTTTCCGGGGAGGTAAGGGCGTGTCAACAATTTTTGGAGTCCTCCTTGCCCTTCATCCTTTAGCTACCTTATGTGCTGCCGGAATATTCCTGATCGGGTTTTTTACTACCCGTTATTCATCGGTAGGTTCTATTCTTGCAGGTGTATCTTTTCCTATTCTGATCATTTTTGTATTTAACTCTCCTTACCTGCACCTGAGAGTATTTTCAGGATTGGTATCGCTTCTTATCATTTTTACTCACAGAAAAAATATCATCCGGCTGTGGAATGGAAATGAGAATAAAACGAGTTTTTCATCTAAGAAATCGTAACCTCGTCACCTTTTAGTCACCGTAGCTTAAGCGCAGGTGAGCTCCTCACGTCATCACCTCGTCACGCCGTCACGCCGTCACGCCGTCACGTCATTGTCACCTCCTTCTAAATATTCTGAAACTCCTCTTCCAATCTCTCCATCAGGTCTTTTGGAGTAATAACTTTCCGGATTTCACTGTTCTCTGCCAAAGAGATTTTTCCCGTTTCCTCTGAAACCACAATTACTAATGAATCGGTAACTTCAGATATACCTAAAGCAGCACGGTGACGTAACCCGTACTCAGGAGGAAGATCGGGATTGTCGGTGACCGGTAATACAACCCTGGCAGCATATATTTTTTCCTTATTGATTATAATAGCTCCGTCGTGCAAAGGGCTGAATTTGTTGAATATACTAATTATCAGTCTGCTCGATGTGTTCGCTTCCAGTATGTCACCGGCCTGGGCATAAATTTCGAGTGTTGATTTTCGTTTAATCACAATTAAAGCACCGGTTCTTGTATTGGAAAGATGAATGACTGCTTTTACAATTGATTTGATCCTTAATCTTGGCCTGGTATCCATTTCCATTCTGAACATCCCTTCCAGTCTGATCCTGTTTTTGCTAATGTACCGCGCTCCGACCATGATTAAAAACCTGCGGATCTCCTGCTGAAAAACAATGATCAGTGCAATTACCCCGACTCCGATAACCTGTCCGATAATATTGCTCAAAAGTTCCATTTTAAGCATCTTAACCAATCCCCAGAAAAAATAAATGATTATAACCACCACGACGATATTTAATGCAACAGTTCCCCGGATCAGCATATATACCTGATACAACAGGATTGCTACCAGAATAATATCCAGTATATCGAGAAAACGTAAGTGTAAGAAAAGTGTCAGCACGATGGTTTTTATTTAAAACAAAAATAGAAAAATCGTTTATATATTTATGACAAGGCGTTTTCTCTCAGTTTGCAAAAAAGGTCGCGGGTTTCCACGGCTTCTTTTACATCATGAACCCTCAGTATATTGCTGCCCTGCATGAGCGCTACCATATTTAAGGCAGTTGTTCCGTTTAGTGTATTTTCCGGATCTGTGTTTAAAAAGCGGGATATCATCGATTTCCGCGAGATGCCTGTAAGAATAGGTAATTCGAGCGACCGGAACACATTCAGATGAGCCAGTAGCTGATAATTGTGATCCAGCGTCTTCCCAAAACCAAACCCGGGATCAATTATTATATCATTTACTCCGGCTTTCCTTAAGCTGTAAACTTTTTCAGCAAGAAACAGCAGAATGTCGTCAACCACATCTTTATAAACCGGGTTCTTTTGCATGGTTCCGGGATCTCCCTGCATATGCATAATGATGTAAGGCACCCTCAGATCCGCAACAACTCGGAACATCTCTTCCGATTCTCCTCCGGCAGTAATATCGTTAATAATATCGGCATCATATTCCTGAATTATTTTCCTGGCAACCTGGGGCCTGTAAGTGTCTACCGAGACCGGAATCTGCTGGTACTCTTTGCGGATCAGATTGATTGTATCAGCAAGTCTTTTAATCTCCAGTTCAACCGGTACAGGCTGGGAACCCGGACGGGTAGACATGGCCCCTACATCCAGAATATCAGCCCCTTCAGCGACCATCTGAGAAACTTTTTTCATGATAGAATCTGCATTAACGTATTTTCCCCCGTCGTAAAAGGAATCGGTAGTTACATTTAAAATGCCCATGATTGCAGGCCTCGAAAGATCAAGCAACAACCCCCGGCAATTCAGACTGTGATTTACTGAAAAAAATGTATCTTTAAGCATCAATTTTTAGTTAACCAGGAAGCGCTGATACGGCAAAGTTAACATTTTTTGAGTTTGAAGGAAAAGAAGTTTTACTAAGATATAACGCCCTTTTTCCGGGGATAAAAAGAAAATAAATGAAATTTGTGGTATTGGAAGGATTGGATGGTTCGGGCAAGTCAACCCAGATAAATCTCTTAAGAGATTACCTTTCCAGGGAAAAGATAAAACATGAATACCTGCATTTCCCCCGTATGGATGCGCCGGTATATGGAGATCTTATCGCCCGTTTTTTGAGAGGGGAGATGGGCGACATTAACACCGTTGACCCATACCTGGTGGCTCTTATTTATGCAGGTGACAGGAATGACGCGGGTTCAAGGATCAAAAAATGGATTGAAAATAAAACTTTCGTCCTGGTCGACCGGTATGTGATTTCCAATATTGCTTTTCAATGTGCCAAACTTGCCGGTCAGGAGGAACGTCAAAAGCTGAACGACTGGATCATCCAACTCGAATATGATTATTACAGGATTCCTGTCCCGGATCTGAATATTTTCCTCGATGTGCCTTTTGAATTTACAAAGACACAGCTCTCATCCGAGAGGGGTGGCGCCGACAGATCCTATCTGCAGGGAACGAGGGATATTCACGAAGACGACCTCGCTTTTCAGAAAAAGGTCAGAGAGGTTTACCTTAGCCTGGGAGCGAAGCAGGAGAATTTTTCAGTTATCAATTGCGGCACGGCAAGCGGACAGGTTCTTACGCCCATCAGAATATTTGATCAAATAATTGAAAGGATTTTTTAAAGATCCATGTGCTTTTAACTTTGTAAACTGTCGACCTTAACGAACATAAAACTCGTTATAGCAGATTCAACTCTTCGATAAACAGGGAAACTGGTAAAAATAGAAATCGTTTGCCAGATGAAAGAAATTATATTCGTACCTTTTCCTACCTGTTTTTTTGAATAGTAAATAAAACAATTATAAGGAAATTTTTATGGCAAAAAAGACTATTACAAAAGATACTAAGCGCAAAAGCGCTCCGGCAACAAGCATCGATGTGCGCACCGGCATGGACGTAGACTCCCTGAAACAGGCTGTTACTGAACATTTGTTTTACCAACAGGGCAGAAACATTGCAAATACTTCTCATAATGACTTGTTCATGGCTGTTTCATTTACCGTACGCGACAGACTCCTGCAGAGGGAACACAGGACGATGAATAAAGTGTTTGAAAATGATGTGCGGCTGGTTAGTTATTTGTCTGCCGAGTTTCTTTTGGGTCCGCAGTTAGGCGTTAACCTTATTGCCCTTAATATTTTTGATGAGATGAAGCAGGCTGTTGAAGAGCTTGGTTTTAATTTTGACGAAATTATTGCACAAGAGGCAGAACCCGGGCTTGGCAATGGAGGTTTAGGTCGTTTGGCTGCCTGTTATATCGACTCGCTGGCCTCACAACAAATACCTGCCATTGGCTATGGAATTCGCTATGAATTTGGCATATTCGATCAGGAGATCCAGGATGGCTGGCAGGTAGAAAAAACCGACAAATGGTTACGTAATGGAAACCCCTGGGAGAGTGCCAGACCCGAGCTTTCAGTGAATGTTAATTTCGGTGGCTACACCGAGTCATACATGGACGCCGGGGGTCGTAAATGCTACCGATGGAAACCCGCTTATTTGGTGACAGGAATACCCTACGACTCTCCTGTAATGGGCTACAATGTACCCTCATGCAATTTTCTCCGCCTGTGGAAGTCTGAAGCCGAGGAATCCTTTGACTTCTCATCATTCAATCAGGGCGATTATTATAAGGCGGTAGATTATAAGGTGAAGTCAGAAAATATCTGCAAGGTACTATATCCCAATGATGAGATGCTCGAAGGGAAAAAGCTGCGTCTCAAACAGCAATACTTCTTTGTTTCATGCTCACTTCAGGATATGATGAATATACATCTGAGATTTGATGGTAAGCCACAGGAATTTCATAAAAGATGGGTTATACAACTTAATGATACTCATCCTTCAGTGGCAGTAGCTGAACTTATGCGCATACTCGTGGATGAATATAAAATTGATTGGGACACCGCGTGGGATACAACCTGCAAAACATTTAGCTATACGAATCATACCCTGCTTCCTGAAGCATTGGAAAAATGGTCAGTAGGCCTCTTCGCATACCTGATTCCGCGAGTACTGGAGATTATCTATGAAATTAATTACCGCTTCCTGAAAGAAGTTAGCAAACAGTTCCCGGGTGATGATGGTAAACTATCGCGAATGTCTATCATTGATGAGACCGGGGGAAAATATATCCGCATGGCCAACCTGGCTTGTGCAGGTAGCGGCGCCATTAACGGAGTGGCAGTCCTGCATACGGAACTTCTAAAGCAACAAGTGTTACATGACTGGGTAGAAATGTTCCCGCAACGTTTCCATAATGTTACAAACGGAGTAACCCCGCGTCGCTTTATTGTATTGAGTAATCCGGGATTAAGTAAGCTTATTACAGATTCAATTGGAAACAAATGGCCCGGTAAGCTTGATGAACTGCGCAAGCTGGAACCTTTTGCCGGTGATGCCGCTTTCAGAGAACAGTTCAGGAAGGTAAAACTGAAAAATAAGAAGCTCCTTGCAACACTAATCAAAGAGAGGACAGGCATCATCGTTGATCCTTCTTCCATGTTTGACATACAGGTAAAGCGCATTCATGAGTACAAAAGGCAACACCTTAATGTTTTGAATATCCTTACGCGTTATTTGCGTATTAAGCAAAATCCTGCAATTGATATTGCGCCTCGCACATTCATTTTTGGCGGTAAGGCAGCTCCGGGATATTATACAGCTAAACTCATGATCAAGCTGATCAATTCGGTGGGTGATGTGGTAAACAGCGACCCTGATGTGAATGACCGGCTCAAGGTGGTTTTCTTTTCTGATTTCAACGTAACCAACGCGCAGCATATTTACCCGGCGGCTGACCTTTCAGAACAAATATCAACAGCAGGCAAAGAGGCCAGTGGCACCGGAAATATGAAATTTTCCATGAATGGCGCTCTCACCATCGGGACCCTCGATGGGGCTAATGTCGAGATACGGGAAGAAGTGGGTGACGATAATTTCTTCCTGTTTGGCCTCACAGCCGCCCAGGTGGATGAAGCCAAACGGATTGGGTACAACCCGCACTTTATTTACGATCATAATGAAGAATTGCGCGAAGTGATAAACATGATTAATTCAGGATGTTTCTCCAAAGGCGACTGCAACCAGTTTAAACCCATCACCGACAACTTGTTATGGCATGATCCGTTTATGCTTATGGCTGATTACCCTTTGTATATTGCCTGCCAGGACTTAGTTGCTGAAACCTGGAAGAATACCAATAAATGGAACAGGATGGCAATTATGAACGTGGCCAGGATGGGCAAGTTCTCATCAGACCGGTCTATCCAGGATTATTGTGAAAAGATATGGAAAGTGAAACCGTTTAGGATCAGGTGATTGAATTATGGTTTAATGCAAATTCCGTTAATTTTCCTGTTTATCATAAATTGACTTGTGTAACGGTAAAGAAGTTTCTGTGCTTAACTTTTTAAGATTGAAAAAACTGTTTGTGGTTATTCCTGAATCCCTACCTCTTCCTCAACACCTCCAGCGCTGTCATATACCCGCTGTAAATAGAGCCCGAAAATCCTCCCCCGAATTTTCCCCAGGCAGAGGCAATATACAGATTATCAGGCAAGGCAGACAGATATGCAGATTTCCCCGGATTCTGTGCAAATCCATACACGGCTCCCTCAGGATTCATTGTATAACGTCTTACTGTTAAAGGCGTGCCAACTTCAACATATTCTACAGCCTCTCTGAAGCCGGGAATAAGCTTTTCACACCGGGTGACTATCGCTTCTGCAACTTCTGCCTTTTTCTTCATATAGGTTTTCCGGTCTAACCCTTCCCAGTCCGAAATATAGTCAATGCAGCATACTGCCCCAACTCCTTTGCCGGCAGGAGCGAGGGCAGAATCAAGCTGGCTGTAGTCAACCAGGGTGAATCCACGGGTTTCAAAGCCTTCATGGTTGTTGTGTACGATATCTTTCTGGGTTTTTACAGACGGGTCAAAAACAAAAGTGGAATAGTAGCTGTTTCCTATGTTTTTCAGAGATGTCCGGAAGCCAAAATATACGGTTAGAAGAGATGCTCCTATTTTCAGATTCCTGGTCTTTTCTGACAGCATTCTACCCTGGTTCTCCGGGAGAAGTTTTTCAGCCAGGTCCGGAACCGAAGCGTTCACGACAATTTCTGCAGCATGATCGTTGAAAACCTCTTTCGTTTTTCCTTTTATCCTTTCATAACTGACACCTGTGGGCCGGTTTTCCTCAAAAGTGATCCCGGTAGTCAGACTTTTCAGTTTTACTGTCCCCCCGTGATCTTCTATCACCGACATCAATGCATCGGAAAGTTTCTGTGACCCTCCCTTTACATAGCTTGCAGACCCTCCGTAATAACTTCCCTGTGCAACCAGGTAATAATTAAGCGACATGGAATACGGGTCATCATGGAAATAACCAAGGTTACCCAGCAGGACCAGTTTAAGATCCTGGTTGCTGATATGCTCATCAAGAAAATCTCCCAGACTTTGTTCAGGTTTACCAGCCGTTTCGGCCATTATCTTGCGGGAGTTCAATACATGGTAGAAATAGGTTTTTATTCCCTGTTCTTCACCGGGAAATAATTTAACTAGTCTACGTTCTGCATCTTCAGGGTTATGAGGCACAACCACATCCTGTCGCCCGTTTACAAAACGATAAAACTCAGGCACTTGCAGGAGGGTTATTTTTTCGTTCAATCCAAGGTCTCTGAATATTTTAATTTTCAGGTCTTTGGCATGAGGGCCGTCCATTTCATGCAGGCCAACCTCCAACGTATATCCCTTACGCTGAAAGGTAGTGGCACAACCACCAGGGCGATCATGTTGCTCAAGCAGAAGAACTTTTTTGCCTTCTTTTGCCAGTTTGGCTCCCGCGGTAAGGCCACCCAGTCCGCCACCGATGATTATTGTGTCGTAAGTCATTATTGTTAAATTTGAAACAGTTCATTAAGTTTGTAAAGTTTATAAAGTTTAAAGAGTAATTCAACAGTCTGTTTCTTCCAACTTCCAACTTCCAACTCCCGACTTCCCACTTCCCACTTCCAACATCCCACTTCCAACATCCCACTTCCAACTTCCAACTTCCGACTTCCGACTTCCGACTTCCGACTCTAACCTCAACCTCAACCTCAACCTCAATCTACTCCTCCGGTATCGGATATCTCTTAAACGGTTTATCCCTGTCAAAAAGATAACGATACGTGATATAGTGCTTCACTGGTGCACTTCCCACGGCAATAAAAATCTTCCTCATTTTGGGATTAAAATCGCCCACCCAGGAAAACTCAATTTCTGTATAATGGGGTTTATTGGCCATTACCCGGGCTATATTGAGTATAATTGCCGATTCAACGCCAAGTCCCTGGAATTGCGGAATAACCCCCATAAGAACTCCCCTGGCCCGGGTCATCGTTTTTTTCTTTTTGAAGTAGAGAAATTTCAGCATAGCGGGGAGGCTCAGTTTTCCGTTTAGCTTTTTCAGGATCTGATTTACATCGGGGTACATCAGGTATATAGCTATCGGCTTGCCCTTATTGTATGCGAACCATATAAACTCCTCATCAATAATGGCCTTGCCTTTTTGAAGAGTTTTTTTAATATATGCCGGTTCAAGAGGTTCAAAATTTTCTTTGAAAGATGCCCAGGCGAGGTTGAATACCTCAGCAAAATCATTAACATACTTATCAGCTTTTTTCCATTCAAAATGACTGAAACTGTAATCGGGTTTCTTTGCCACCCATTCAGCAATTTTCAAAAACTTTGGGGGAAGCTCCTTTTTAAGGTCAAGATGAAAGCCTTCCTGTTTGTAGTAGGTCTGAAAACCATAAGACTCATATAGTTCCCGGTAGTAGGAGTGGTTATAGGTTATTTCATAGGAGGGATGGGTAAATCCGTCGACAAGGAGCCCCCAGTATTTATCGGTTTCTCCGAAATTAACCGGACCATCCATGGCTTCCATACCCTTTTCTTTCAGCCAGTCGCGGGCGGTGTCGAAGAGAAGGAAAGCTGCCTCCCTGTCGCTAATACATTCGAAAAATCCCATTCCCCCGGTTGGTTGATCCTGTTTGAATGCGGTATGTCTGTCGATAAAAGCAGCTATTCTGCCAATAAGGTGTTTTTGATCATCAAATAAAATCCAGCGTGAGGCTTCACCGTGTTTAAAAAACACATTTTTCTGAGGATCAAAAATAGATTCAATTTCTTTGTCGAGAGGGCATACCCAGTTAGTATCTTGTTTGTAAATGATGCGGGCCACCTCATGGAAGGAGTTCTTCCCGATCTTGTTGATTACTTGTGCAATGAGCATTTATTCTGATTTTTTTCAATGTTTGTTTCAGGATTGTCTCCCGTATATCCCTTCAAGGAGCTCTTTGTATTTCGATTCCAGCGCTTTCCTTTTCAGCTTCAGGCTTGCGGAAAGCTCTCCGGTGAGTGGTGACCATTCATCCGCCACAATTCGAAATCGTAAAATCCTTTCCGGTTCGGAGAGGGATTTATTCAGCCGGTTTATTTCGTGATTAAAAACATCTCTCACCTCCTGAAGGCAGATAAGCTCAAAATTTCCCTGACCGGAAAAAAGTTGTTTCGATTCGCACCATTCCTTCAGGTATTTAAAATCGGGCAATACCAGGGCACTGGCAAATTTCTGATGTTCTCCAACCACCATAGCCTGGTCGATGAATGCAGATTCTTTCAGTTTGTTTTCAATAGGCTGTGGTGCAACAAACAATCCGTTCGAGAGCTTAAATATTTCCTTGCTTCTGTCGGTTATATTGAGGAATTTTCCCTCCACCCAGTTTCCAACATCACCGGTATGGAACCATCCTTCTTCATCAATAACTGAACGGGTAAGGGCTTCGTCTTTGTAATAGCCGAGCATTATGTTATGGCCACGGGCAAGGATCTCACCGTCATCAGTAATTTTTACTTCCACTCCGTCAATAAGAGCGCCAACAGTACCCAGTTTACAAAGTGGCTTCACCTGCCGGTTGATTGTAATAATAGGGGAGGTTTCCGTGAGTCCATACATATTGAGGATTTTTATCCCTGCTGCCCAGAAAATTCTTTCCAGACGGGGCTGAAGACTGGCTCCGCCACATCCTACCAGCCGGGTGCACCCACCTAATGCTTCTCTCCATTTGCTAAAAATCAGTTTGTCGGCAATTTTAAGTTTTCGTTCATAAAACCAGCCGTTTTCTTTAAATGGTTTGTACCGTAGTCCGAGTCGCACAGCCCAGAAGAATATCGCTTTCTTCATTCCTTTCAGACTTCTGCCTTTGGCCATAACATTGTCGAAGACCTTTTCAAGAATACGGGGAACGGCGTCAAAACCGGTTGCTTTGATCTCTTTGAGGTTAGCGGCAATGGTACCCATGTTTTCAGCGTAGTAAATGCAGGCTCCTGCGTATTGAGTCTGGTAATTTCCCATCCGTCCGCCTACATGGCAAAGGGGGAGGATGCTCAGGTAGCGATCATCCGGACCAAGACAAAATACATCGGCCGCAGCCAGGAAATTTTTTACAAGATTATCATGGGAGAGAAGAACTCCCTTTGAAGTACCAGTAGTTCCAGATGTATAGATTAATGAAGCAGGATCGGAAGGTTTGATTTCTTGTCTGAGCAGCTCGAGTTTTTCAATAATTCCAGGTTTGCAGTTTTTACCCTTCTCAACCACTTCCATCCAGTTCCTGGAATCACTACACCTATTGAATGTAAAAACATATTCCACCTTTTTTACCTGGTCGCAAACGGTTTTAATCGAATCGTATAACTTACTGTCTGATACAATGACCATCCTGGCATCGGAATGTTCAAAAATGTATTTGTATTCAGGGGAACTCAGTGAAGTATAGACAGGGACATGAATTATCCCTGCCATTGCCATTCCCATGTCAGTAAAGTTCCATTCGGGACGGTTATTGGTGATAGTGACTATTTTATCCCCTTTTTTAAATCCAAGTTCAAGGATACCAAGTGCAAACCACCGGGAAAAATCATGGTATTCCCTTGATGTGTATTTAATCCATTTACCGTCAGACTTACCGGCAAGCACATCCGCATTAGGAAACAGGCTTAAATACCTGTCGAGGAGGTCAAAGATTCGTGTAGGTTCCATTTTAGACAGTTTAACTTTTTAAGTACCAATATAAGAATTGTATAAAAAGCGGACAAAATATTGATGATATTTTTTTCCGGTTATATGAAACAGAGTGGGAAATTACAAAAAAACAAAGGACGAATTATTAAATTAACCGTGGACTATATTTGATTATATATTTACTTTTTGTGCCCGATATGCCGATGATATTTGAAAAATTTATTTTTTGTTTAAATTTAACGGATAAAAAAGCGGGCAATAAATTTTATTTGGGTCCTCATTAGACCGTCCGTAGTCAATCAGTCGGAGCTAAAACCGGCAATAATTTTTTAACTTTTACAATATGATTAGAAGAACTTTAATCATCGCATTAAGCCTCCTGGTTATTTCATGCGAAAAAAATGAATCGGGTAATTATCTGACAAACGGTATTTGGGCGCTTGATGACGGAATTGTTTCAACCCTGTCAGAAACGCTGAAATTCAATAAAAATGGAACCTATTTAATAGAATCGGAATTATCAATGCCCCGGCAGATAGTGAAAGTAAAGGGTACGATCTCAGGGATTTATAACCGGCTGGACGATAAAATTAACTTTATCACAACAGTATTGGATTTGCCGGATGATACCAGTTCAATAACATTGTTTCCCTATGCAACCGGACAACCTGTTGGTGGATTTTATGGATATATAGCACATGGTATTTATCAAAATGACAGTTCATTGGTTGACAGTATAGGCAGTGTGCGTTTCTCCAGCCTCATTGATAGCGATATATTTCTACCCGGGAATACAGAAATCAGGACATGGATCATACTGGATTTAACCAACGATTCGTTAAAAGTTGAATCCGATAAATCAATTATAAAATACTATAAACAATAATCAACGGCGCTGCATAATGCCTGGCGGGTGTAATATAAACAACCATGAGACTGGTATTTTAGCCAACAAAATCCGATATCCTTCTGTATTGTCCTCGATATCTTTACAAATTTACATTCTTATAAAGGAATACCTATTGCATTTCTTTTCTCCCTGCACACGGTTTAAGGTTAAAAAGGATCAACTCCACAAGATTTAATAACGACTCAGCACATTAAATTTGATATCGGGGTTTTCATCAATTTATTTTGATGATTATTATGTAAGAAATCCATTTAACATTTAAATTTGAAGGAAATGAATACAAATAAGAAAGTACTTTTCTGGACGCTGTATCACATCGGGTTGTTACTATTTAGTTTCATTGCAGCAATGATTGCAAAATATCAACAGGTAGGCAACGCATTTGTTCCTGAAACTATTTTGTATGCAATTACTGTTTTCACTTTATCTGCTCTCATTGGCTATTTAGCCATATATTTATTGAACCGGAGCGCCAGATTATCCCACGCGGAACTAAACAAAAAAATTCTGCCGGGTTTTATTCTGTTTATACTTGCGGTATTTATTATATCAAACCTGGCAGTAAGCCTTGGCGTATTTGTCTGGTTTTTAATACAGGGGATGGAACTTCATGGTTTTCTTACCCATCTTTTTAAATATGAATTAGGTTATGCAAACAGAAGCATGTATGGCTGGATGTTGTTTTTCTCTATCGCCTTTTTCTTTGTTTTATGGAAAAAATCCTCTCAAAAAGAGCAGAACCTGCGTGAAGAAAATCTAAAATTCAGGTATCAGACTTTAAAGTCGCAGATTAACCCTCATTTCCTTTTTAACAGCCTGAATACGCTTTCCGAATTAATTTATTCCGATGCAAAGAAGGCTGATCATTATTTACAGAAACTATCGGGTATATACAGGTATGTACTTGATAATGCCGACATGGATTTAATCCCTTTACAGGATGAAATTGATTTTGTTATTCAGTTCTTTAGCCTGCAAAAGGAGCGGGATAATGATAAAATTTCCTTATCAATTGACATCAAAGAAACAAAGGATTATAAAATCATTCCTGTTTCACTGCAATTATTAGTGGAAAATGCCTTGAAACATAACTCAATTTCGAGAGAGATGCCTTTAATAATAAATATATCCTATCATGATGGTTTTATTGTTGTCTCCAATAACATTCAGAGAAGAAATGTTATTGAAAACAATACCCATAAAGGTTTGGCAAATCTTTCAGAAAGAGTCAGATTAATTTTAGGAAAAGAGTTAATCATATCGGAGGCAAACTACCAATTTATTGTTAAACTGCCTATAATTCGAAATACAGAATGAAAGTATTAATCATTGAGGATGAAAAGCCGGCATCGCAAAAACTTGTCCGTTTATTGCATGAAATTGATGAAACAATAGAAGTAACTGATATATTGGAATCAGTTGAAGGTGCAACAAATTGGCTGTGCACCAGTCCGCACCCTGAGTTGATATTTATGGATATTCAGCTGGAAGATGGGCTTTGTTTCGAAATATTTGAAAATATTGAATTAAAAACCCCTGTAATTTTCACTACCGCTTATGATGAATATTCATTAAGGGCATTTAAAGTCAATAGTGTGGATTATCTTTTAAAGCCTGTCGGTTTGGAAGAGCTTAAAAGGTCATTAGAAAAATTCAGGTCTATTCATCATAAAACAATGGATTTTTCTCAACTGGAATTACTGCTGAATCAAAATCGCCAGGTAATAAAGGAGCGTTTTTTAATAAAAATAGGAGACCATTACCGTTCTATCCCTGTCTCAGGTATTCATTGCTTTTATATCCGGGAAAAGTGTAATTTCATTTATGCAGGAAAAGGTAAAAATTATGCCATGGATTATTCGCTTGATAAAATTGAGAAACTGATTGACCAGAAAATCTTTTTCAGAGTCAGCAGGAATTTTATTGTCAATTATACCGCGATCCGTGATGTTATTGCTTATTCGGCAAACCGGTTAAGAATAAATATCTATGAGTGGGATGAAAATGAAGAAATATTAGTAAGCAGGGAGCGGGTAATGGATTTTAAAAAATGGATGGACAGGTGAATCATTGGTACCTCTCATAATGTTCAAGGGTTATTTTGCCTGCGTTATATGGAGGTTTTTACATCGTATACTTATCCACAGTGTCAGAAATAAAATCATTATTTTTTTTGATTGAGTTGGGCTTACGTTACAAAAGACACTTATTACGTTTAATAATTACTCAAAATAAATAAAGTTAATTTTCACAACAATTTCCCTAACTTTGTGTTTTACTTCATATGAAAAAAGTAATCGCCATATCATTTGCCCTGATCCTATTGGTAAGCAATATTAGCTTAACTATTGGGGCACACTATTGTGGCGGTGAAGTGGTCAAGACCCGGATCATGTTAGGCGAAACTCACCTCGATTGCGGAATGGCAGAGATGGATGAGACCTGTAATGATTTTGCAGGTCATGGCCTTGAATTCGATAAACCGCCATGTTGTGAAAACCGATATCAAACTTTTCAGGTAGATAATGACTTTAATTCATATCCTCCACTTAGCATTTTAAACGTTGATTTTATAATTGCATTAGTTCACTCTGACATAGTAGTTGCTTTATTTTCAAAAGCTAAGAATTCTTTTTATACCGACTATTCTCCGCCTCCTTTAATAAAGGACTTGCCTGTGCTATTCCGGACCTTTTTAATTTGATCTCTATGAGTTGAATTTATACCATGTTGCACCATGCGGCGTGGTTGTTGGCATTTGTTGCCTATGAATTCAATTTTTCATAATTAAAAGGTTCATAGTATGCTTAATAAAATTATCAAATATTTCCTGGATCACCGGATGATTTCAATGCTGTTGCTCGTCGTTTTCATCCTTATGGGAACCGTGTATGCTCCCTTTAACTGGCATACCGGCATACTCCCACGTGATCCGATTCCTGTGGATGCCATTCCGGATATTGGCGACAACCAGCAGATTATCGCAACCGAATGGATGGGTCGCTCACCCAGGGACATTGAAGATCAGATTACCTATCCGCTCACCTCTACCTTGCTTGGGGTGCCGGGTGTCAGAACGATACGAAGCACCTCCATGTTTGGTATGTCATTTATCTATATCATTTTTAATGATGAGGTGGAGTTTTACTGGAGCCGGTCCCGTATTCTCGAAAAATTAAATTCACTTCCTTCAGGAACCTTACCCCCGGGTGTTCAGCCCTCGCTTGGGCCTGATGCTACGGCGCTTGGGCAAATATTCTGGTACACGCTGGAAGGTCGTGACCCAAATACAGGAAAACCTTCAGGTGGCTGGGATCCTCAGGAATTACGCACAATTCAGGATTATTATGTCAAATATTCACTGGCTGCTGCCGAAGGGGTTTCTGAGGTGGCATCTATCGGGGGGTTTGTTAAAGAGTATCAGGTCGACCTTAACCCGGATGCGATGAAAGCCTTTGGTGTGACAGTGATGGACGTGATGCAGGCTGTGAAAAAAAGCAATCTCGATATTGGAGCTGAAACCATTGAACTGAACAAAGTCGAATATGTTATTCGTGGATTGGGTTACCTGAAAAGCCTTGACGACCTGAAACTGGCTGTTGTGGCAGTTCGCAACAATGTACCTGTTCGGGTGAGCGATGTGGCCCGTGTTTCGTTTGGCCCGGCAACCCGGCGCGGCGGCCTCGATAAAAGTGGCGCTGAAGCTGCCGGTGCGGTCGTTGTGGCGCGCTATGGCTCAAATCCAATGGCCGTTATTAATAATGTTAAAGAAAAAATAAAGGAAATAGCGCCCGGACTACCCTCCAAAGTTTTGCCTGATGGAACGGTGTCGAAAGTTACTGTTGTACCATTTTACGATCGTACCGGTCTGATTCAGGAAACCATAGGTACACTCCAGTTGGCCCTGTCACACGAAATTCTCATCAGTATCATCGTCATTATTGTGCTGATGTTTAACCTGAAGGCTTCTATACTGATAGCGGGCTTGCTTCCTGTAGGTGTTCTGATGACATTTATTGCCATGAGTATGTTTGGCGTTGATGCAAACATCGTGGCGCTTTCAGGAATTGCTATTGCGATCGGGGTAATGGTCGATGTGGGTATCGTATTTATTGAAAATATGATCCGGCATCTGGAAATGCCTGAAAATGAAGGCGCCCGGGGTGAAAAACTGAAAGCGGTGATTTATGACTCCACCATCGAAGTAGCGCCAGCTATTACCACGGCTTTGCTTACAACGATTGTCAGTTTTTTGCCGGTATTTGCAATGCAGGCTGCCGAGGGAAAATTGTTCCGTCCTTTGGCCTTTACCAAAACATTTGCACTTTTGTCTTCGTTTTTGTTGGGAGTGATTGTTTTACCAACTCTGGCCA
>CAYGFI010000055.1:0-25669 GCA_964349045.1 uncultured Chitinophaga sp. | reverse complement strand
AAACTAAATAATAAAATTTGAAAATACTTGCGCAAACAAGGAAGGATAAGATTTTTGAAATGCTTAAGGAAGACGGTAGTGTGAAAGTAGCAGACTTAAGCAGGATATTCAAAGTATCTGAAGTTACCATCAGACAGGACCTGGAAAAACTGGAGATTGATGGACTGATTACCCGTGAGCATGGAGGCGCTTTTATTAATACCATTGGTATGCAGGTGCAGAACTTCGCGCTCGCCAACCTTATTAATATGGATAAGAAAGAACTGATTGGGAAAAAAGCTGCCGGATATATCGAGAGTGGCGATACAATCATTTTAGATTCCGGAACCACTACTACTGAAATTGCGAAAGCAATCATCGACAAGCGAAATATAACCGTAATAACAAATGCCCTTAACATTGTAATGCTGCTGGGTGCAAACCCTGCCATAAACGTGATTCTTACAGGAGGCGAATTTAAAGCTCCAACCTTATCCCTTACCGGTCAGAAAGCAGCTGATTTCTTTCTTGGTCTGCATGTTGATAAACTGTTTCTTGCGACGGCAGGGATTTCTCTTAAAAGCGGGTTGACATATCCCAGTTTGAGTGATATTGCAGTTAAGAAGGCCATGATAGAGGCTGCTGACAAAGTTTACCTGGTTGCAGATTCGACCAAAGTAGGTAAAAGTTCCCTCGCGAGCCTGGGCGCTCTGTCACTTATTCAATACCTGATAACAGATTCAGATATAACAGAGAAAGACAAGGAAATTTTCAAGGAAAATGAAATAGATTTTATTATAGCGTAAGAATGGAAATGGTAAGAGAATTGAAAATAAAGGCGACTAAAATCAGGAAAAATACAGTCGAGATGATCCATAATTCAAAAGGAGGGCATATTGGAGGTTCATTATCTTCAATTGATATTTTAACAACTCTTTATTTTGATGTATTGAGAATCGATTCAAAGAATCCAAAAAAGGAGGATCGCGACAGGTTTATCATGAGCAAAGGTCACAGTGTTGAGGGTTATTACAATGTTTTGGCTGAAGCCGGATTCTTTCCTAAAGAATGGATTGAAACCTATGGTAAATATGACAGTCCATTAGCCGGTCATCCTGTGAATAAAGTTCCCGGGATTGAAGTCAATACAGGCGCTTTAGGACATGGCCTTAATATAGGAGTGGGAATGGCCATTTCATGCAAACTCGATAAAAAAAGCTATAAGGTTTACGTCCTTATGGGCGATGGTGAGCAGGCTGAAGGCTCGGTTTATGAAGCTGCAATAGCTGCCAATCATTTCCAGTTAGATAACCTGGTTGCCATTATTGATCGCAATGGATTACAGATCAGTGGAAATACTGAAGATGTAATGAAATTGGAAAATCTTTCTCAACGATGGAGTGCTTTGGGTTGGAATGTAATCGAAACCGACGGTAATTCAATTGAGGCTTTACTTCATGTTTTTCATAAGCAAATCCCTGAAAACACTTCACCAACTATGATTATTGCAAAAACGACCAAGGGTAAAGGCGTCTCTTTTATGGAAAACAAACCCGAATGGCATCATAAAGCGCCTTCAACTGCAGATTTCCAGTCAGCACTTTTAGAATTGGAAAACCAGATTTTACAGCTTAAATCGTCAGAGTAACTAATGAACACAATACCTTGCAGAAAAGCATTTACAGATACACTTCTTGAGCTTGCCAGGAACGATAAAAGTATTATTGCAGTAACCACTGATGCGAGAGGTTCTGTCACTTTAGGGGAGTTTGCAAAACTACTGCCTGATCAATTTATTGAACTTGGAATTGCCGAACAAAATGGTATTGGCGTTTCTGCCGGCTTAGCGCTTAGCGGTAAAAATGTCTTTGTATGTGGTCCGGCAAGCTTCTATTCCGCCCGTAGTCTTGAACAGGTAAAAGTTGACCTTGCCTATTCCAATGCTCCGGTTAAAGTTATCGGTGTAAGTGGTGGAGTTAGCTATGGAGCGCTGGGAGCAACTCATCACAGTTTACACGATATTGCCGTAATGCGTACTTTCCCAAACATGACGGTTATTTTGCCTTGCGATACTCTTCAAACAGAATTATTGACCCGGGAACTTACAAACTACAAGTTTCCTGCCTATATACGAATGGGAAGGGGAGCTGTTCCAAATGTTTATGAACCTGAAATGACGTCTTTTAAGATAGGAAAGGCAATTACATTAAAAGAAGGGAAAGATATAACAATCATCGGGTGTGGTGAAACCGTGTATCACTGTCTGGAGGCAGGAAAAGGCCTTGAAGCAAAAGGTATATCGGCAAGAGTAATTGATATGCATACGATTAAACCTTTAGACATTGAAGTGATAAAAAAAGCGGCCGACGAAACCCTGGCTATTGTTACCGTTGAAGAACATAGTATTTATGGAGGATTGGGAGCTGCGGTGGCTGAAATTGTAGTGCAATACAAGCCAATTCCCATGAAAATAATCGGGTTTCCTGATGAATATCTGGTAAATGGGACATCTGAGCAATTGTTTCTTCACTATGGCTTAACAATGCAGGATATAATGAATCAATCAGAACTTCTCTTACATAAAATTATTCACTAAAAATAATAAATGCCATGAAAAAATTACTTTTCATTCTGTTTATGTTTTCTGCCTTTACTGTTTATTCACAAAGCAAAGTTGAAAAATGGGGAGTTTTTGAAATGGCTTTTAAAGGTACGGATAAAGGGAACCCGTTTACCGAAATTCAATTTAATATTGAGTTTTCAAATGGTACGCACAAAAAAACCGTTCAGGGTTTTTATGATGGTGCCGGGATATACAAAGTTCGTTTTATGCCCGATATTACAGGAACATGGACCTATATAACCAAAAGCAATTCGAAACTTCTCGATAATAAAAAGGGAAAATTTGAGTGTACACCTCCCTCGGCAAACAACCATGGACCTTTTGTTGTTAATGACACTTTCTACTTTGCTTATGCCGATGGAAAACCCCATTATTCGTTTGGAACAACCTGCTATGGATGGGCGCATCAGGGCGACAGTTTAGCAGAACTGACATTGCAGACACTTTCTAATGGTTATTTCAATAAAATGCGGATGTGCATTTTTCCAAAAGATTATGACTGGAATAAAAATGAACCACTGCTTTACCCTTTCGAAGGGAAACCGCTGAAATCATGGGATTTTACCCGCTTTAATCCTGCCTATTTCAGGAACATCGAAAAGAGAATTTCTCAGTTGGACTCACTGGGCATTGAGGCCGATCTGATTGTTTTTCATCCATATGACCGCTGGGGTTTTAGCGGCATGGACAAAAAGACGGATGAGTTTTACATTAATTATATTATTGCCCGGTTTGCTGCATACAAAAATGTCTGGTGGAGTATGGCAAATGAATATGATTTAATGAGGGAGAAAAAAATTGAAGACTGGGATAATTATATACGCTTATTTGCAGAAACTGATCCGTATAACCGGCTTCGAGGTATTCATAATGCAGGAACCTGGTACGATCATTCAAATCCACTTATTACCCATGCGAGTATTCAAAATGAAGACACATACCGAGCAAAAGAATTCAGGAAGAAATACAACAAACCTGTTGTTTACGACGAAATCCGTTATGAGGGAAATATTCACTGGTCGTGGGGTAATTTAACTCCCCAGGAACTTACCAACAAGTTTTGGCGTGGGGTCACCAATGGTGGATTTGTTGGCCATGGAGAAACGTATGTTACTGAAAACCCCATCGTATGGCCAAATGAATCTCATAGTGTGCTATGGTGGTCGAAAGGCGGAGTTTTGAAGGGGAAAAGTCATGAACGTATTAAATTCTTAAAACAGATTATTGAAGATAGCCCGGGAAATTTGCAGCCTGTGAGTTTATTTCCGTGGTGGATGCCTTTTTCTGCCATTGCTTATAAGGATGAATATATTCTGACGTATTTTAATATGGATCAACCGCATTTTCAGATTATTGAGTTACCGGAAAAGGCAAATTACAAAGCAGATATTATCGATACATGGAATATGACCATTACCCCGGTTCCTGCCAGGACTCTTACAGGTAAGGTGCTGATTGAATTACCTGGTACTCCTGGAATTGCAATAAGGTTTATAAAATTATAGGTGTTAAAAGAACCATTTTCATTACAAGACAGACAAATGGGCAAGTATATATTATCTATTGATCAAAGCACTTCAGCAACTAAAGCCGTTCTGTTCAATCAGGAGGCAAAAATTATTGAGCGTGAAACCATCAGTCACAACCAATTTTATCCCCAACCCGAATGGGTAGAGCACGATCCGTTGGAAATTTATCGAAATACTCTTCTGGCCATCAAACAGGTTGTCGAAAAAAATAATATCAGTCACGATGAAATTATTGCCCTTTCAATCACAAACCAACGTGAGACCGTGGTTTTGTGGGACAAACAAACCGGTTTGCCGTTATATAATGCTGTTGTCTGGCAATGCCGGCGTGGTGCAAAAATTTGTACGTCACTTCGCGAAAAGGGGTACGAAGAGCTGATCAGATCCAGGACGGGACTCTTAATTGATCCGTATTTTTCGGCAAGCGGTGTACAGTGGATAATTGAGAATGTGAAAGGGGTTGATGATTTAATACAACAAAATCGCCTCGCGGTTGGAACAATCGATTCCTGGCTCATCTTCAAATTAACAGGCGGCCAGGTTCATGCTACTGATCATACCAATGCAAGCAGGACATTACTTTTCAATATTGTTAATAAAAAATGGGACACTGAAATTCTTGAATTATTTCACATTCCTGAAAATGCTATGCCCAATGCGTTACCCTGCGATGCTATTTTTGGATATACTTCCCTTGATGGTTTCCTTCGAAAAGAAATACCAATTACCGGTGTTATGGGAGACTCACATGCAGCTCTTTTCGGGCAAAACTGTTTTTCCAAGGGTATGGCTAAAGCAACTTACGGAACAGGTTCATCAATTATGATGAATATTGGGAATGATTTTAAGCTAAGCCCGGAAGGTGTTGTTACCTCAATCGGATATTCCATCGGTGATGAAACTGCTTATGTATTCGAAGGGAACATCCATTGCACAGGTGCAACGATTAAATGGCTGGTCGATGATCTGGAATTGCTGTCTTCTTCGAAAGAGTCTGAGCAAATAGCCACTTCTGTTAATTCTAATAATGGGGTTTATTTTGTCCCGGCGTTTGCAGGTCTTGGTGCACCATACTGGGATAATGATGCCAATGCACTTATTTGTGGAATGAACCGTAGTTCAAAAAAAGCTCATATAGTAAGGGCTGCACTCGAATCAATTGCCTATCAGATCAATGATCTTGTTGATGTTATGAATTCAAAATCAGGCATTCATCTATCCGAACTCAGGGTAGATGGAGGTCCGACTAAAAATCATTTCCTTATGCAATTTCAGGCAGATATGCTCAATGCAAGGATTAACCGCTCAGAAATTGAAGAGACATCTGCTCTTGGGGTTGCATTGATGGCCGGACTTAAACTAAATATCTGGAAAAATATGGAGGAAATTAACAGTCTACGACAAAATGCTTTTATTTTTTCTTCAGCAATGGGTAATAAAGAGAGAATTCGCCTGATTAATGGATGGCACATGGCTGTTAAACGAACCATATTGAAATTTCAGGATATGACTTAGAAATGACTTTTTGGAAGAATCAGTTATTACCACATAATACTAACTAAATCGATAATCAAAATGGAAAGTAAAATCACCTTCGGTCTTATTATTGGAACGCGAAATATCTTCAGTTCAAAGCTTGCTGTAAGTGCAAGGGAGATATTGCTTCAAAAAATGGAAAAACATGGCTTCAGCTATGTTGTATTACCCGCTGGTGAAACACCTACGGGGGCAATTGAAACCTTATCTGATGCCCGAAAATGTGCAAAGCTGTTCAACGAAAACATCGACAAGATTGATGGTATTATTGTTGTTTTACCCAATTTTGGTGATGAACTGGGAATTGTAAACACCCTGCGGGAAACAAGAATTAAGGTTCCTGTCCTGATCCAGGCATGCGATGACGATAACGACAAAGTAGATGTATATAGTCGCCGCGATGCTTTCTGCGGTAAACTTTCGGTATGCAATAATCTCTACCAATATGGGATACCCTTTACCGACACTACCTATCATACCTACCCTTTGGATAGTAAAGAATTCGAAAATGATCTGAAGTATTTTTCGAAAGTATGCAGGGTGGTAAAAGGTCTTTCAAACGCGCGCATCGGCGCTGTGGGAGCAAGACCTGCTGCATTCCAGACCATGCGTGCCAGCGAAAAGCTGCTTCAGGCTTCGGGTATTACTGTGGTAACAGTTGATTTGTCGGAAATATTCGGTGCAGCTCAGAAATTTGATAATCAGGCATCTGAAGTAGTTTCAAAAGTTAAGGAAATTCAGGAATATGGAAAAATACCAGTTCACATTAAAAATGATAAGGTTTGCCACCAGGCAAAGTTTGGAATTGCCCTTGAAAACTGGTTAACAGCAAACGAAATAAATGCTGCTGCCGTTCAGTGCTGGGAATCGATTCAGAAAAATTACGGTTGCGCCAGTTGTTTAAGCATGAGTATGTTGGGCGAAAAACTTATCCCGTGCGCATGTGAGGTTGATATCGCGGGTGTGGTTTCGATGTATGCACTCATGCTGGCAACCGAAAAACCCTCTGCCTTACTTGATTGGAACAATAATTTCGGAACCGACAGAAATAAGGTAGTTTGCACTCATTGCAGCAATTATCCAAAAAGTTTTTTCCAGAGCGACATTGAAATTTCAACATTAGACATTCTGGGTACAGTACTGGGTCATGATGATACATTCGGAGCTATTAAAGGCAAAGTTGGTCCTGGTGAACTTACCTATTTCCGCATTTCTACTGATGATGTAAATGGCTCCATTAAAGCATACCTGGGCGAAGGGCATATCACAAACGATCCATACAAAATGGATGGGGGTATTGCCGTTTGCGAAATTCAGAACCTGCAGAAACTTATGAAATTCATGTGTAAAAACGGATTTGAGCATCATGTGGCAATGGGCCGCGGATTGGCAGCCAATATTATTGAAGAGGCTGTTGATAATTATTTGGGATGGGATTTATACAGGCATGAATAATTGATACGATTATCTGGTAAAATATTATTTTTAATGCTTTTATAAAACGAATTACTTAACATTAAAACTATGGTACTTATTCAAAACTACGGAATAGCTATTATCTTTTGCATAATTGCAATGATTTGCTGGGGTTCATGGGCTAACACTCAAAAAATAGCTTCCAAATCCTGGCGATTTGAACTGTTTTATTGGGATATGGTTCTTGGCATTGTAATAATTGGCATTTTATCTGCTTTTACACTGGGAAGCTTAGGAAGTCAGGGCAGGACATTTTTAGAGGATTTGCAAACTGCTGATATTAAGAGCATCGGATATGCAATGATGGGTGGCGCCTTATGGAACCTGGGAAACGTGCTTCTTGTCGCTGCCATTGCAATTGCAGGAATGTCTATTGCCTTTCCAATTGGTGGAGGTATTGCCTGGATATTAGGCACCATTTTAATTATTTTATTATTATTTCTGCAGGGGGAGTAGCGTCTCAAAAACCGGTAATGCTTTGGATCGGGGTTGTTATTATTATTTCAGCAATTTATCTAAGCAGTCTCATCTACAGAAGAATTTCCAAAACCAGGAAAGTGCCTTCTGTAAAAGGAATCACACTTTCAGTTTTCGCCGGTCTTCTAATTGCTTTTTTTTATGGTTTTGTAGTAAAATCGATAGATCCGGCTTTTGTTTCGGGAAGTACCGGGAACCTGACACCTTATACAGCCCTGTTTTTCTTTACAATGGGCGTTCTTATCAGTACTTTTATCATCAATCCCATTTTTATGGCCAAACCGGTTGAAGGTATGCCTGTAACTATGAAGATGTATTGGACAGGTACTTTTAAGGAGCATATCTCTGGTATAGTAGGAGGGATGATATGGTGTACTGGTATGGTGGTAAGTTTTATGGCAGTTGGTTCTGCTAATCCGGCAATAGCCTACGCTCTTAGTAATGCCGCACCAGTTGTTGCTATGCTTTGGGGAATTTTTGTATGGAGAGAATTTAAGGATGCAGACAGCGCTACCAACAAAATGCTGGTTACCATGTTCTCATTTTATATTATCGGTTTGATTTTAATAACAGTTTCAAACATTTAAATGAGGAAATAACATGTCTGAACGTTCCAAGCCGCTGTCTTTCAGCGTAAAGAATTTATCCCTGAATACCTTTAATGAAATTCATCAGAACGGATTCACGTTAACTGTTTTCCATTCTGAAGATGATCCCGCATCTGCTAACCGCGTGAAAGTTTCAGGTAAAAATGTAGCTGTGGAAATGTTACCTTCAAAAGGTTTTTCTGTCGGGCAGGCATGGATAAATGGAAAACCTGTGTTCTGGGAAGCCCCGGTTGGACTACCTGATACTGAAAGTATTGATTTATGGTCAGACGAAATCTCTATTAACGGAAATCCTTCTGCCGGATTCACTTTCCTGAAAACCCTTACAGGTGGTGTTGAATTATATGGTCTTAAAAACTGGGGAATGCCAACCCTTATCGATGGAAAATTATATCCACTGCATGGTGAAACTTCAAACATCCCGGTAAATGAAGTGCATTTTGATGTGAACGAAGATGTTTGTTCCATTCAGACATCTTTTCTCTATAAAACGTTTATCGGAAACCATAGTATCCCATGGTATGAAAGGGGAGAATCTCTTTACAGGATCACAAAGAAATTAATTCTCACGGGAGATTCTTTGAAATTCGGGATTGAAGATGTTATTGAAAATATAAGTCAGCCAAATCAGGTTCCCAGCTGGGGCTACCATATTACTCTGAAGCCTCAGATTGGCGCACGATACCTCGTTCCGTCTCACTTTGCACAGGAACGGGGCTTTGGACCTTTTCCCGAAGATATTGAAACCTGGTACCCGGCTGTTGATGGTAGCATCCGGACTGAGACAGGAATTATTCATAAACAAATTTTACATTCCCATTCTCCTGAGGGTGATAATCAGGTAAATTCACTTTTAGTTTATCCCAATAATACAGGTATTTCTGTTTCTGTACCACCCTCCCCATATTTTCAAACATGGTTCTGTTGTGGGGGAAAAAACTCAAAGGAATTTACTTTAAGAAATGGTAATTCTATATTACATAAAAACTGGGACGGGATGGGAATTGAGATCGGATCAAACCCTTTGGATCACAATGGGAATACAGATGAATCAGTAAATTATATCCCAATACTGAAACCTGGTGAAGAAAAAGTGGTTCGGATTAATTTTAAATTTCTTGAGGGAAAGGAATTAAATGATCTTAAAGAAGTAATAAATACCTATACTATCCAAAGGAAATGTTTTGCTGGAACTTAACTGATAAATAATTTTGTTATGATGAAACCTCCATGTCTTGTCAAACGAAAACATGTTTTAACAAAAATATGGAGGTTCCATCCGACCATTAAAATGGATTTTGTACGGCATCCTCGTATTATCTCAATGCGGGAATCTTAAGTATATCTCTCAATGGCTTTTTTTACCGATGAAGAGGCAAAACTACTTGAGGCGATTGTAGATCAGATTGTTCCCGTTGATAATTGGCCTGGTGCAAAAGATGCAGGAGTGGCTGTATTTATTGATAAACAGTTGACAGGTCCATACATTTGCTTTCAGGAAAAATAAGTAAAAGGTCTTGCTTCAGTAAAATCATCCTGTTTGGTATTATTTAAGTTTTTGTTTCACAACTTGTGAAGAATGACTATTTTTATACTTCTCTAACTAAATCCTACTGGCATGAAAAAAATTAAAATTTTATTAGCTCTCCTGCTAATGGCATCTGGAAATTCCTTCTCACAGAGGGAATCTAAATTAACAGATGCCGAAATACTTAGTCTTTATGATGGTTTACGAGTTGCAGATGTTTCGGATGGAATGGATTTCGTTGGATTGCGTGATGCCGGATTGATGGATCAACGAATTCAGCCGCTATGGAGAGATATTACCGACTTTTCTCACAGATTCTGCGGTATTGCAATTACGGCAAGGTATGTGCCTACCAATAAGGTGGTAAACAATCCAATGACCGAAGCTGATTATAAAAGCTGGGAGGGGAATTGGTATAATACCATTTCACCTGAAACTTTTGGCGATTCTGTTACAAAGGGAAGCGTAGTTGTTATCGATTGCCAGGGAAGCGGGGATGTTGTTTCAGTAGGCTCGTTTAACGGGCTTATGTGGTATGCAAAAGGAGCAAGAGGGATAGTTTCAAACGGGGGAATCAGGGATATTGACGAATTAATTCTGCAAAAAATTCCAATTTATATTGACCCTTTACAAAGGGGAAGAGGAATCCGGCCGGGAAGAAATGAACTGGAAAGTGTTAATAAGCCAGTTTCCGTAGGAGGAGTATTGGTTCGAAAGGGAGATGTGATTATCGCAGATAGCGATGGAGTAATCGTGGTTCCCCGGGAATATGCAACTAAAGTTGCTGAGTACGCGCATAAAATTTTAACCGGGGATAAGGCAGGAAGAAAAGGATTATACGAACAGTTAAATAAACCTTTGGACAATACAGTTAAATAAAATCGATATAATGAGACCATATATCCTGGCTGAAACAAACTGGAAAAACATTAAAGTTGCTGAAATCGATCTGGCAATTCTTCCCTGGGGGGCTACTGAAGCTCATAATTATCATTTACCCTATGGCACTGATACTTTAGAAGCCGATTATATCGCAGCGGAATCTGCAAAAATTGCATGGGAGAAGGGCGCAAAATTAATTGTTTTACCTTCTGTACCTTTTGGAGTTAATACCGGACAGTCTGATATCCGCCTCGATATAAACATTTACCCAAGTACTCAATTATCCATTCTTTCTGATATAATCGAAGGACTTAACCGGCACGGGATTTTTAAACTTTTGATCTTAAACAGTCATGGAGGAAACGATTTCAAACCATTAATCAGGGAACTGGGTCTTAAATTTCCGGAAATGTTCTTATCATGCTGTAACTGGTACCAATCAGTTAAAAAAAGTGATTTTTTTGAAAATTCAGGTGACCATGCGGATGAAATGGAAACAAGCTTAATGTTGTATTTAGCTCCTCAATATGTGTTACCATTATCAAATGCCGGTGAAGGGAAAGAGAAAAAATTTAAAATTAAAGAATTATCAGAAGGATGGGCATGGGCGGAAAGACGTTGGTCGAAGATTTCTGAAGATACCGGCATTGGTAATCCGGCTTTATCTACACGGGAAAAGGGTTGGTTTTATTTTAAAGCCGTAACTGAAAAAGTTGCCGGACTCTTAATGAATTTAGCCAAAAGTGATATAAAAAACCTTTACGAGTAACATTAATTTAAAGCAAAATCCTCTGATTATTAAATCCTGCCCAAAGAATGGCAGAATACATTAATGTATTCGTGTTTATTTTACAATCCCCTTCAACAAAATATTGGGTGAATATTTAAAAAATTACACGGTTCATCAATCAGCTTACAACATTGAGTGTAAAGCTTATGGTAGTTCCTTTTCCGGGCGCCGATTCAATTTTAAAGTTACCCCCCGTTTGTTCAACAAACTGGTAGATAAGTCCCAGCCCAAGTCCGGTACCTTGTTCATGACTGGTTCCGGTTGTGCTGTACTGCTCTTTACGACTGAGAATGACCCTGAGTTTATCCTCAGGGATTCCGATACCTGTATCTGATACTGATATTCTGATTTTTTGTTCTGTTTGCTTACAGTTGATCGCAATTTTTCCCTGGGCCGGAGTAAATTTCAAGGCGTTAGACAGGATATTTCTGAGTATCATATCGAAGACGTTGCAATCCGCAAGAACATTGATATTATCGGGAATTTTGTTTTCAAGCTGTATTCCCTTATTATTTAGCATCAGGCGATAAATGGAAATATTTTCGTTGATGCGTTTTAAGAGATTGAACTCTACCGGTTTGAATTGAATTCCATCGGTTTGTGATTTTACCCAATACAGAATATTGTTTATTAAAAGGCTGATATTCTCGATCGAGTCGAACACTTCATGCAGGAATGCTTTCCTCTGATCGTCCGTAAATGTGTCATACGATCGGAGGAGGAGTTCTGTAAATCCACGAATCGAGCTAAGTGGGTTTTTTAAATCGTGAGAAATAATTGTCAGGAAATCATCTTTACTTTTATTAACTCGGTTTAGTTGTTCCTGGGATTTTATAAGCTGTTGGTTTTTATCTTCAAGTATTACCCTGCTGGCCTCAATCTGCATATTTTTTTCGTTGAGTAATAAATTTGTTTTTGTTTTCTGACGATAGGCAATGAAAATGAGCAGGGAAATCGTTACAAAAGCAGAAAATCCTAAAATTGAAAGATATAGAAAACTCTTCTGTTTTTCTTTCAGCAGTTCTATTTGCTTTATGTTCTGGACTTTCTGGTACTGATTTTCAAGTCGGGCAACATTTTCACCGTTTTCGAGGGAGTAAATGCTATCTTTTACAGCCATTTGTCTGGTAAGAAAAAGATGAGAATTTGGAAAATCATTCTTTTGAAGATAAAACATGGAATTTAGCTGGTAAGCATACGCCATAAGCTTAAATGAGCCGATTTCTTCACTTATTTCTGTACCTTTATTAAGATATTCTTTCGCTTTTTCAAAATTCTTTTCCTTTAAATGAACTTCAGCCAGGCCAAGATTGCAACTGGCTATACCGGTTTTATCGCCGGTTTCACTGGCATAACTGAGTGATTCAAGAAAATAATGTTTCGACTTGTCAAGCGAATCGGTTTTCAGGTATAAATCTGCAAGGTTTCCTATATATATTCCGGCATCAAATCTTGAATAATCCTGTTTAACCTGTTCAAGGGCTTTTGTGAAATAATAAAGTGCACTGTCGTAATCTCTTTTTATAGAAAAAACATCTCCGAGGTTATTATTTGAAATAGCAATAATACGTTCAAAACCATTAGCTTCAGCAATGGCTTCTGATTGTTTATAATAATCAATTGCCCGATTATAATTTTTAACCTCCTGGTAAACATTACCGATATTATTAAGTGCAGAAGCTATTCCAAGTTCATTGCCTGTTTTCCTACTGATATCGAGGGAGATTAAATAATAATCCAGAGCCCGGTCGTAATTGCCCATGTTCCAGTAAACATTACCGAGATTTCTGGATGTCCTGATCTGTAAGCGAAATGAATCAAGTGTTGTTGAAATATTGTGTGCTGCTTTAAGTTCCACCAGTGCAGGCTCAAAATCTGAAGTAATGGTGTATACAGAGCCGCACATCATATGGAAAACAGATGTATAATAAATATTTTTAGTTTTTTTTGCTATTTCAAGACCCTGAAGGAAATAAACCAAAGCAGAATCAGGAATTTCTTTGTTATAAAAATACTCTCCCATTTTTCTGTAAAGGAGGAGATGACTATCACCTTCTAATAATGATTTAGCTTTATTAAAATTATAGTAAATCAGAGAATCATTCGTCCCTGTTGATGAGTCTAATAATTTTATTAAATCATTAAATGTAGTCTGAGCTTCCGGATTGCCGGAGACCCGGTTAACTGCAACAGGCGTTTTATCTCCACAGGAAGTTATGAACACAATAAGCAGGAAAATATAAGTGATAATAATCCCTTGCTTCAACATATAAGTGGTTTTGCGAATCTGTAAATCAGATCAAAAATAGGAATTTATTGTTGAAATATGTCAATATCTGCTTTTTTGTGACCATTCGGGTAAAAAAATCTGACTCAATTAATCAAAAGGGTAAAGGGTTCAGGTCAACATTTCCACCTGAGAGAATGATACCTGTCCGGGAAGAACGAAAAAGTTCTTTTTCCCTGAGTACAACGGCGAAAGCAACAGCGCTGGAAGGTTCAATAATTATTTTCATTCTTTCCCATATAAGCCGCATGGCTGAAACTATTTCATTTTCTTCAACTCTTATGATTTTATAAACCAGTTTCCTGATGATGGGGAAATTTATTTCACCTAAAGAGGTACGTAATCCGTCGGCAATCGTTTGCGGATTTATGGAAGGTTGAATTATTCCGGTTTCGAGGGAACGGTAAGCATCATCAGCGCCGAAAGGTTCACAGCCAATGACTTTGCATTCAGGATTCAGATGATACGATGCAAGAGCAGTCCCTGATATCAATCCGCCCCCTCCAACCGGAGCCAGAAGATAATCAAGGTCAGAAGTTTCGATAAAAAGTTCCAGGGCAGCGGTAGAATTTCCCAGGATCACATTGAGATCATTGTAAGGATGAATAAACTGTGCCCCCGTCCGGGCTACCACCTCATGAAGAGTTTTTTCCCTTGCGGTTAGGGTAGGTTCACATTCAATTATCTCGGCGCCATAACCTAAAACTGCCTGCATCTTTACTTCAGATGAATTATCAGGCATTACAATATATGCTTTAAGATTTAATATTTTTGCTGCCAGGCTTAATGCCTGTGCAAAGTTACCGGAAGAATGGGTGGCGACTCCTTGTTGTTTCTCTGAATCATTCAACTGCAATAAAGCATTCATGGCGCCTCGCATTTTGAATGCCCCCATGCGTTGAAAATTTTCGCATTTGAAATATAAATCAGCCTCGCAAAGCTGGTTTATATTGCTTGACCGTAAAACGGGTGTTTTATGGACAAAAGGATTAATGCGCTCTGCAGCTGACCTGATTTCTTCAAAAGCCGGAAGAGATTCGCTCATTTTCTTTTATTAAAACATATATCTGAGAGACAACGCCAGTTCATCGCCCCAGAAACCCGTGTACCCGATGAGATTTATACCCGGCTTCCAGTCAATGGAAATATTCAGAGGGACTTCGGTAAAAACATATTCAAGGCCGATTATGCCGTCTATACCGATTACAATATGACTGTTATTGTCGGTAAACCATAAATTATTAAAAGATCCAATATGAGCGCCTCCACCGTAAAAAAAATATAAACCATCGGTATCAAAAGCAGTGGTGTGCCTTTCGAATAATCCGGTTAAGTTAAATCCACCCCAACGGGTAGTGAGAATGCCTTCAACTGCATCGTTGGTGGAAATGAAATGCTTAAAAGTCACCCCATTCGAGAGGCCAAACCGAAAACCTATTGCATTTTCATAATCCTGTGCATTTAAAATTGAGCTGATTGAAAAAAACAGAATCAGGGTAAGAAACAACTTTTTCATTCTTATTAAAATTTAAGTTTAAGTAATTATTTTGCAAAAATTTTAGCGCACTCCCGCCGGTCTCTTTTATGCCAGGATTTTTTATGATAGCAATAGCTTACGATCAGAGGTAATACCGAGGTGGCTTCCGCGTAAACCATCTGCTCATAAATAGTTTCTACTTTTCCCCACGAAGAAGCTTCTTTGAGGGTCGAGCTGGAGCAGGCCCCATCACGAACATCAGCAACCGTGATTTGAACGGCATACTGATGCATAGGTGATTCAAAGCCCAGAATTTCGGCACAAACTACCGTATCCTGGGCGAAGTTTTTAGGAACACCCCCTCCAATCATAAACAAACCGGTGGTTTTCGCTGCCAGTTTTACTTTGGTTAACTCCAGAAAATCTTTTACCGAGTCGATGGAAACATGGCTTTCAGGATTATCCCACTGATGTTTTACCAGGCCGAAACCGGCGCTGCTGTCGCTGAATGCCGGACAGAAAATGGGAACGTTATGTTCATATGCCAGTTGTATCAGAGAATCTTTTTTCTTTGCATTTTTTACCAGGTAGTTTCCCATTTCACGAATAAATTCACGGGAGGAATAAGGTCTGTGATCAAGCGAGTTGGCAATTGCAAGAATGGTTTGATCACAATTCTGCAATTCTTCTTCATCAATATAAGTATCATAAATACGGTCGATATAAAGACTTCTCAGTATTTTGTCGTCCACAAATTGGGATCCCCTGTAATGTTTAAAACCCAGAGCTTCAAAAAAATCCATATCAACAATAGATGCACCGGTAGCAACGATAACATCAACCATATTATATCTGATCATATCGGCATAAACCTGCATGCAACCACCTGCGCTTGTGCTGCCTGCCAGAGTCAACATGATAGTACAATCTTTATCACTGATCATCCTGTTTAAGATATCGGCTGCATTTGCCGTGTCACGCGAAGTGAACGACATATCCCTCATCGAATTGATTATAGGAGTAGAATCGAAAGAGGTGATGTCAATGTGTTTTATCAGGTCTTTTAAAAGATCGGATTTTTTCATTTCTTTATTATTTTAACGGTTGACAAAAATACTTTAATAATTTGTAGTTTCAAATGAAAAAAATATAACGAACCTTATTTTCAAAATAGCACGCACTTATAAAAAATGAAGTTGATACATTTGAACTATTCCGGAAAGGGAAAGTATCCTGTAAATTGTTGAAGCAAAAGAGTTTGAATCGGTTTTCCGGATTTTATAATTATTATAACGGAACAGAACCTATGCGAATAGTAACAATCAGGATTGGTATTTTTATATTAGTTATTTTGTTTTATTCTCATGCTTTTACCAGGGAATATTTTGTAGGCACGGATGGGAACGATTCGAATCCCGGAACGCAACTATCTCCCTTTAAAAGTATTTTCAAAGCATCTGAAGAAGCATTTCCTGGAGACACAGTCACTATCAGGGGAGGAGAGTACATGCTTCCGAGACAGTTTAAACCTGTTCGTTCCGGAACCACTTCAAAGTGGATTTTGTATCGCGCAGCTCCCGGTGAGAAAGCAGTCTTCGATGGAACCTATATAACAAAAGGCATTCAGAAGTCCGATTCTGTTAAATTCACCCGGCTGACACAGGGAATCTTTCAGATAGAAAAGGTGAACTATCTCCGTTTTGAAAATATTGAATTAAGAAATTCAAATGCTGCCGGATTCATCGTAAGGGGTCCTGATTGTAGAAAAATAGAATTGATCGGATGCAAATCGGATCACTCACACAATTCAGGAATCGGACTGTGGTATTGCGATTCGGTTCGTGTCCTTCGTTGTGAAATTACAGGCGCAAATGACAATGCTGACCAGTATTACGAACCTGGTCAGAATAAAAGGCATGAAGCGCCTCATGAGGCTCTTTCCATTTGTGGCGCCAGGTACTTTGAAGCCGCTTATAATCATATCCACCATTGTTTCAAGGAAGGGATTGATTGTAAAGAAGTTAGCAAGCACGGAGTTATTCATCATAACCTGGTACATGATTTACCCCGGCAGGCTTATTACGCTGACGCATGGTTCGGACTTCTTGAAGATGTCGTATTCCATTCCAATACGGCTTACAATTGTATGTGGGGATTTGCAATAAGCGTTGAAGGTAAGGGCTCAGAGCTTCGGAATGTCAGGATTCACCATAACCTGGTTTATAACATGACTGGTTCAGGGGTTCTGTTTGGTATGTGGGGTCATGATCTTTTGCGCTCTGATATTCATATTTATAACAATACTTTTTATCGTTGTGGCTCTCCCTCTGTTTATGCCGGGGGAGTTGGAAGCATTGATATTCTTTCCAAAAACTTCAGGGATATTTGTATATACAGGAATATTTGTGATAAAGGATGGGATTATGAGATGGGTTTTACCTTTACTCCCGGGGAAGTGGAAAATGAATTAAAAGAGCGTAATTTTATTGCTATGGAAAATTTATTTGAAGGCTATAAAAACAGGCCTAGCAGGATAGGGCAATTTGATGTTAAGGTTTACGAATTTTTACCTCATGGAAATCAGTTTGGCGCTCCCTTATATCGAAATGAACTGAAGTTTGATTTTGTGCCGGAACAAATTCCAGATGTGATTTCCTCAGGAATAAAGTGGAAATATGAACCATCACCCTGGTTTGGCGCTTTTGAACCAATTAATAAAATCCTGATAAAATGAAAAGATATGTAGTGTTTTTTTTAGTGGTTATCTCAGCATTGCTTATAAACGCATGTAAGAAACAGGTTTCAGTAGAAAAACTTAGTCCGGATGAATTTCTGAATCCCGGACCTGCAATCAGTATTCATACCTGGTGGCATTGGGTTGATGGAGCGATAACAAAGGATGGAATTACAAAGGATCTTGAAGCAATGAAACAAGCAGGGATAGGCCAGGCCACTATTCTCAACATTGGTATTTTTAACGGAAAAGACTTTGGCGTAAAGCGAGTTGTTTTTGACACTCCCGAATGGCACGAATTATTCCAATGGGCTTTGAAGGAAGCAAATCGTTTGGATATAAAGATAGGCGCTCATAATTGTGATGGATGGAGCACCAGCGGTGGTCCCTGGATTACCCCGGAAATGTCGATGAAGCAATTTGTATGGACAAAAACATATATCAGTGGTGGAACTAAACAGGATATACAGGTTCCTCAGCCTTATTCTGAAAGAAATTTTTACCGCGATGTTGCATTAGTTGCATTTAAAACCGCGCGTTACGCAAATTCATTGCAGCAGGCAAAACCAGTATGCAGGCTTAACAACTCCCCCATAAATAATCTGCTTTTCGATGGAGATCCTTCAAGTACATTGAAAATTGTTAAAGGTGATAAGATTTCATTTTCATTTGAGAATGAATTTACGGCTGAAAAACTGATTATACATCCACGAAAACGATTTATGTGGAGTGACATGCGGACGTTTACCTCTTCATACCGTATTTCATCTTCCAACGACGGAGTCAATTTCAAAATGATTAAAGAGTTCGGACTTACCGGGTTGAATAAGTCTTTATCTACGGAAATTCCTTCGACCAGTTCGAAACATTACCAGATTGAAGTAATCGATGTTTCCGGCTCTGATTCATTTATTGATTTTACTATTGCCGAGATTGAACTGCTCCTGTCAGATGAGTATCCTTCCTTTTATACAAATGTGCCTTATTTGCTTGAAAAAACAGTGGCGACAAAATCAAACGACAGGAACAATTTCGATGGGTATGATACTTCACTAAAGCCTGAGTCAATCGAAATGAACAAGCTTATAAACCTGACAGACCAGATGGACGAGAATGGTATGCTAAACTGGACAGCACCTGAAGGAAACTGGTGTGTTTTGCGGTTTGGCTATACCACAACAGGCGCTATGAACGGCCCGGCCACAGCAGAAGGTACCGGCCTCGAATGTGACAAAATGGATACCGCCGCCCTGAATCTTCATTTTAATAGTTTTCCGCAAAAACTCATCGATAATGCAGGTGAATATACCGGAAATACTTTTAAATTCCTTCTTATCGACAGTTGGGAATGTGGATATCAAAATTGGACTGCCAGCCTTCCTGAGGAATTTGTGAAAAACAGGGGGTATAGCATTACAAACTGGATTCCGGCACTATGTGGTGAGATAGTTGGGAATTCTGAGCTAACAGAGGCTTTTTTGTATGATTTCAGAAAAACCATTGCCGATATGGTTGAAAATAATTATTACAAACATTTCCGCGATTTGTGTCACAGGGAAAATATTGAAATGCATGCTGAAATCATTTACGGAGATGCCAACTATCCGCCCCTGGAGATTCTCAGAACAAACAGCTATGTTGATTTGCCCATGTTTGAATTCTGGGCTGGCCACAACAGGGAAACATTTACCGAATATACTCCCTCTAAACCATTCGAAAGCTTTCCTGTTTTTGCTGCCAACGGGTATAATATTCCGATTTTAGGCTCGGAAGCATATACAGGAATGGCTCATTACAGCGAATCATTTAATGATTTAAAGTTATTTGGTGACAGGGCATTCTGTTCAGGAATAAACCAGATGATTTTGCATAGTTATGTTCATCAGCCAATGGATAAAAAACCAGGGATGACATTAGGTCAGTTTGCAGCGCATTTCAACCGGAATAACAACTACTGGCAGCATGCTTCAGAATGGATGAATTATCAATCCCGCATTCAGTATGCTCTTCAAAAAGGAACTATCGCATCTGGTATTTTATATTATGTGGGAGATCAACTGCCCCAGTATTTGGAAAACTCATTTGTTAATGACCTGCCATTTGGTTACAGGGGAATGTCCTGCAATTATGATATGCTTAATAGCAAGGCAACCGTAAAGGAAGGGAAAATTGTTCTTGATAACGGAATTGAATATGGAATCCTTGTTCTTCCGGCATCGAAATCAATGGAATTAAGTACTCTGAAAAGAATTGAAGAGCTTGTTAAACAGGGGGCAGTTGTTTTTGGCCCCAGGCCGGTTAAACAATATTCATTAAATGGAATACTGCAAAAATCAAAAGAGTTTTCAGAAATCACGGGTAAAGTCTGGGGCGAAATTGATGGAGTCAACATAACTGAAAACAAGTATGGGAAAGGGATGGTTTATTATGGTGTCCCTATTGCTGAAGTGATTGACAAAAGAAGCATTGCTCCAGAATTTACCACCAATTTCCCTGACGCCATGAACCTGATGTATATTCATAAAAAATATGGAGGTTATGATGTATTTTTTGTTGTCAACCAGACAGAGGATTCATTGAACAGGGAGTGTGTTTTTGCTGTCGGGAATAAATCTCCACAGGTTTGGAATCCCATGGTTGGAAGCATACTCATTCCCCGGGTATTTGCTTCAGAGAACGGCTCAATCAGAATCCCGGTTACTTTTAAACCAAGGGAATCTTTGATTTTTATCTTTGGAAAAAGCACTTCCACAGATAATTATTCCAAGGTTTTTTACGGGGAAAAGCAAATATTCCCAAGTCTGGAAAAGGATAATAATGAATGGTCCGTTCCATTTGTTGGAAAAGATGGAGATGGTTTTCTGAATTCAGCCTCCCGTGCCGGATCGTATACTTTTGTTAATGAAAAAAATGAAAAAACCATTAAGGAATTGAAGCCCTATGAAATAACTGAAAACATAGGAATTGATGGTTCAATTGAGTTTGTTCCTGCTTATGATGCAGAAATTCCCCTATTGGAAATAAATAATCTTGAGTCATTGACTAGTTCTGACAATCCTGATATAAAGTACTTCTCCGGAACAGCCATTTACAGAATTAAATTCATGTTGCCCGAAAATATTTTGCAATCCGGCGATGAGCTTTTCCTCGATATTGGTAAATTTGAATCAACAGTTAAAGTTTCATTAAATGAAAATGATCTCGGAATTTCCTGGATGCCGGGTAACAAAATCAAAGTTACGGGACTGCTTAAGAAAGAGAATATTCTGGAGGTTGAAGTAGCTAATGTATTCAGGAACAGAATTATAGGCGACTACATTCAGTTCGGGGAATTAAAGAATATCTGGACATCGGCTCCGGTAAGTGATTTTTTAGATAAGGACAAGCCATTAAAACCATCTGGACTTTTGGGGCCTTTGACTATTCTGAGGGAAACAAGTGATAAGCCTTAATGAAGAACTTAAATTCAAAGTAATTTTTAAGTTCTGAATCTTAGAAAATAACTCGCAAATTGCTATTTTTTGTTGGGTATTAAGATTTATAAAAGGAATTTCAATATCAGTAAACTACTTAACTAATCTATATGACGACCCAAACCGGAAAAATTTCTTTTATAGAAAAATCAGCCTACGGCTTCGGCGATCTGGCTTCAAACCTTTTTTACCAGACATTTACATTGTTTTTGTTATATTTTTATACTGATGTTTTTGGTATATCGGCAGCCGCAGCCGGAACCATGTTTTTAATTGTCCGTTTGTTGGATACTTTTTATGATCCGGTTGTAGGTGTTTTGGCCGACAGAACCAATTCTAAATTTGGCAAATTCAGACCATGGATTATATACACGGTTATTCCTTTTGGTGTTGTAGGCTTTCTTACTTTCTACACTCCTGAAATAGCGACAAGCGCCAAACTTGTTTATGCCTATGTTACATATACAGTCATGATGTTTATCTATTCCACAATTAACGTTCCCTACGGAGCCTTAATGGCAGTAATAACATCAAACTCCCTGGAAAGGACCAGCTTATCGGCCTTTCGTTCCATTTTCGCTTTCTCCGGGGGAATAATTGTGCAGGCATTTACTCTAAAACTGGTTCAGTACTTTGGTCTGCTTAAAGCAAGTGCAGAAGGAGTTCCTAATGAGCAGTTTGGATTTTCGGCGGCTATGGGGATTTACTCCTTCCTTGCTGTTCTGATGTTTCTCACAACCTTTTTCCTATGCAAGGAAAGAGTAAAACCTATAACTGAGGAAAAAAGTCCGGTTAAAAAAGATCTGAAGGATTTATTTACAAATGTTCCATGGTTACTTCTTACGTTGGTTGGTGTAATGACTTGTCTGTACGTTGCTGTCAGGAACTGCCTGCAGCATCCTTGGTACCGTTTTACTGAAGCCCATGGCAGCCATGATCGGAAAGAAGAGAGTCTATATCGTTTCCATGATACTCGGAACCATCCTGAGTGTAGCTTATTATTTTCTGGAAAAGGATCAGATTACACTTATGTTTGTTTTTCAGGCTCTTTGTAATTTTGCTGTAGGTCCGGCAATGGCAATGATGTGGAGTATGTATGCCGATACAGCGGACTATTCCGAGTGGAAAAACGGCAGAAGAGCAACCGGTTTAATTTATTCTTCGGCCAATTTTGCCCAGAAATTCGGTTGGTCTATTGGCGGGGCAATTGCCGGTTATCTCCTGGCTTATTTTGGTTTTGTTGCCAATGTTACGGCATCTCCCGAAACAGAGAGAGGAATTAGAATATTATTCAGCTTAATGCCCGCTATATGGAGTTTTATAGCTCTGATCGCTCTGTTCTTTTATCAGTTGGATGAGAAAAAAGTTTATGACATAAATATGGAACTTAGTGCATTAAAGGCAAAAAAAACGTAATTTTCTGCAACCAAAATATATAGCTAAAAATGCCAAAGATTAGCAGATTTAAGATTAAGATTGAACAAATTCATAATCCCTGTTCTTAATTATAAACTATTTAATGGTAGCAACCTGCACTAATAATAAAATTTATGAAATACTTCATTTATGTTATAGTTGTAATGACGCTCCTGCAATCCGGATGTTCTTATAACCAGCCGGTAAAAAGTGATATTCTTAAAAGTGATTGGAAATTCAGAAAGGCCGGAGATACTGCCTGGTTACCGGCAAGTGTCCCGGGATGTGTTCATACCGATCTGCTTGATAATAAAATCATACCCGACCCATTTTATCAAAAGAATGAGTTGGAAGTAAAATGGATTGAAACTACAGATTGGGAATATTCCACTTCCTTTGAAGTTTCAAACGAACGGTCATCTTTTTCCCATATTGATCTTCAATTTGAGGGTTTAGATACCTACGCCGATGTGTATGTAAACGATTCAATGGTTTTAACAGCCGATAACATGTTTATCAGCTGGAACATCCCGGTAAAAAATATTCTTAAAAAGGGCAGGAATTCATTACGCGTATATTTCCATTCTGCAGTGAATGTCGGAATGGATAAACTAAGGAAAGTTCCTTACACCCTGATGGCAGCCAATGAAATTGCTCCCGAGAATGAAAGAACCAATGTTTTCACCCGGAAAGCGCCTTTTCATTATGGCTGGGATTGGGGACCGCGTCTGGTAACCTGCGGGGTCTGGCGACCTGTCAGAATATATGCATGGAATAATGTTAAAATGAACGATTTGTATGTGAAACCTCTAAAAATCACTGATGAAATTGCCTCATATAAGGCTGTTATTGAACTTATTGCTGATAATTCTGCAAAAATTAATTTTGAAGTATGGATAGATAGTGTCAAACTCGAGTCAAAGAATATAATAACGGTTCAAGCAGGAAACTCCGGATACGAAATCGATTTTTCCATTGAGAAGCCCGAACTATGGTGGACGAATGGATTAGGTGGACAAAAGCTTTATCATGTTGACATCTGCATGAAGCAGGGAAATAAATTGCTCCAGACAATTTCAGAACGCATTGGTGTCCGCACTCTTGAACTGGTTCAGGAAAAGGACGCGATTGGAAATAGTTTTTTCTTTAGGCTGAACGGAGTACCTGTATTTATGAAGGGAGCCAATTATATCCCCTCAGATATCTTCCTTACCCGGAATACTTTGGCAAACTATAAGCGGGTTGTGAATGATGCGGTATTAGCTAATATGAATATGCTCCGGGTATGGGGCGGAGCAGTTTATGAAGACGATGAATTTTATGATCTGCTGGATGAAAACGGAATTCTTGCATGGAACGATTTCATGTTTGCCTGCAATCTGCAACCAGACGATTCTCTTCATCTTGAAAATATCAGGAAAGAGGCTGAGTACAATGTTAAACGCCTTCGGAATCACCCCTCGGTGGCTTTATGGTGCGGAAATAACGAAAACCTTTCCGCATGGCACAGTTGGGGATGGAAAAACAAATACTCCCAAAAAGATGCAACATCCTTATGGAACGTTTATGAAAGAATTTTTTACCAGATCCTTCCTCAGGCGGTCAGGGAATTTCATCCTGAAGTCTCTTACTGGCCCTCATCTCCCCAAACCTGGGATAACAAGGTTGCAGACAGGCTTTCAGGGGATGAGCATGATTGGACGGTTTGGTTTGGAAATGTTCCTTTTTCCTCATACTCAGAAAAAATACCCCGGTTTGTCAGCGAATATGGATTGCAGTCGTTCCCGGAGTTGAAAACCATTCGTGCATTTGCAACTGAAAAAGACATGTCCTACAGGTCGGCGGTAATGGAACACCGTCAGCGAAGTATCATGTCATGGATTGCCCCCGGCTTTAATGGAAACGAGATGATCCGAACATACATTGCCAGGTATTATAAAGTGCCCGGGAACTTTGAATCTTTTATTTACGTCAGTCAATTAACACAGGCAGATGGCATTAAATATGCAATTGAAACCCACCGCAGAAACATGCCGCATTGCATGGGATCACTTTACTGGCAGATCAACGATTGCTGGCCAACTATGTCATGGGCAAGCGTGGATTATTTTGGACGTTGGAAGGCATTGCACTATGCGGTAAAAAATGCTTTCCAGCCGGTTTACCCTATTATTTACAGAGAAAGTAACGATATTAAGGTTACTGTTGCCAATGATAGATTAACTTCAGAAAAAATGACCCTTGTTGCCAAACTGTATGATTTTGAAGGAAAGATTCTTTGGGAAAAACAGATAGATACCATGATAGTAGCCAATTCAAGCCTTGTTTATCTTAAAGTTCCGGAAAAGGAATTATTATCAAAAACTTCTGCTTCGAAATCCATTTTCGAAGTATCTGTTCAATCTGGTGATCAGGTTTTAGCCATAAACCAGTTTTATTTCACAGATGGAAAAAATCTCCAACTCGAAAATCCGGAAATCACTAAATCAATTGCTAAATCAGGTGATCAGGAATATGAACTCACTTTGACAACAAAAAAACTGGCGAAAAATGTATCATTGATTACCACAAATTCAGAAGGATTTTTTTCAGATAATTTTTTCGATATGATACCGGGAAAGACTTATAAAATTAAGTTTACCGGGGAGGCAATAAATCTTGACGGCGATATCCGGATGATGAGTTTGTTCGATGCCTGCAACTAAAATTATTTCATTTTATATTGAAAATCATTAGTTTTATTCAGTATATCTAAATCGTTAAAAATGAAAACTTTAAACTTAATTGTTTTACTATTCATGCTGTTATTTTCAGCATGTAAACCCGGACCAGACTCCCGGATTGTTCAGGTACT
>CAYGFI010000054.1:15434-25836 GCA_964349045.1 uncultured Chitinophaga sp. | reverse complement strand
GAATTCAGCTATTCTTTGAAATTAGCCTCCCAGTATTCGCTGAGTCTGATTGAAGCAAGTCGGGATCCCCTGGTAACTATAAGTCCCGAAGGCAAGATCACAGATATGAACGAGGCATTAGCCGAAATTACGGGTATCGCGCGCAAAAAACTTACAGGAACCGACTTCTTCGATTATTTTACCGAACCAAAAATGGCCCGGAAAGTCTACAAAGAAGTATTTGCAAAAGGATCTGTTGCCGATTCCCCCCTTACCCTTCGTCATAAAAACGGTAAGCTGACCGATGTATTATTCAATGGGTCGGTTTATAAAGATGATAATGGAAATGTACAGGGAGTTGTAATTGTTGCCAGGGATGTAACGGCTCAAAAGATTGCTTCCCGGTATGCAAGAAGCCTTATTGAAGCAAGCCTTGATCCGTTATTCACTATTAGCCCTGCCGGAAAAATTACCGATATGAATAATGCGTCGGTAAATATTACAGGTGTTTCCCGTGAAAAATTGATCGGTTCAAATTTCTTTGATTATTTTACGGATTCAAATAAAGCCCGGAAAGTTTATAAGGAAGTATTTGCAAAGGGATTTGTGTCCGACTACCCGTTAACTATAAGGGACCATAAGCTTATAGATGTATTATTTAATGGTTCGGTTTATAAAGATGAACAGGGAAATGTTCTTGGAGCAGTTGTAGTTGCAAGAGACATTACCGAGCAAAAAAGATTTGAAAAGGAATTAACTGAGGCCATCGTCTTTGCAGAATTGGCTACGGGACTTGCAGAAGATGCAAAAATCAAGGCCGAAAAAGCTACTCTTATTGCTGAAAATGCCGTAAAGGCTAAACAGCAATTTCTGTCGAACATGAGTCATGAAATCCGTACCCCGATGAACGCGATCATCGGGTTTACCAAAGTGGTACTGAAAACAGAATTATCGGCCAGGCAAAGAGAATATTTAACAGCTATTAAGATGAGCGGCGATTCTTTAATCGTACTCATAAACGACATACTTGACCTGGCAAAAGTTGATGCCGGTAAAATGACATTTGAAAAGGTGCCTTTCAAAATGGCCTTATCCATTTCGGCCATGATACACTTGTTTGAAACCAAGATCCAGGAGAAAAATTTAAAACTGATAAAGGAATATGACACCGATATTCCCGAGGTATTGGTTGGCGATCCGGTGCGGTTACACCAGATAATTTTAAATCTGGTAAGTAATGCCGTAAAGTTTACCAACAAGGGAACTATAACAGTTAGTGTGAAGATACAAAGTGAAGATGATGAAAAAGTTATAATAGAATTCTCCGTAAAGGATACCGGAATTGGAATTCCTGAAAATAAAATTGATAAGATTTTTGAAAATTTCCAGCAGGCATCAAGTGCAACAGCACGATTGTATGGTGGAACGGGATTAGGTCTTGCTATCGTTAAACAATTAGTTGTTCCGCAGGGAGGAACCATCACCGTTAAAAGTAAAATTGACCAGGGATCAGTATTTAGCTTTACACTTCCTTTTACAAAAACAAAAGCGGAAGCGGAGGCAGAACCTCGAATTACAGAACCTGATTTAGAAATAAAAGATGTGAAAGTGCTGGTGGCCGAAGACATTGCTCTCAACCAATTACTGATGAGAACATTATTGGACGATTTCGGGTTTGAATGCGATATTGCCGCAACCGGGAAAATAGCCATCGAAAAATTACAGGCAAATAACTATGATATTGTATTAATGGATCTGCAGATGCCGGAAATGAATGGATTTGAAGCTACAGAATACATCAGGAATAAACTGAATTCAAAAATACCCATTATTGCTCTTACTGCTGATGTAACCACAGCTGACTTAACAAAGTGCAAAGCCGTTGGCATGAACGATTACATTGCCAAACCGGTCGATGAAAGATTGCTTTACAGCAAAATCATAGAGCTGGTAAAGAAAAAGCTAATTCTTGTCGCGGCAGATGGGAACAAAAAACTTTTTACTAAGAAAATAAAATGTACGGATATGGATTATTTAATCCATCGTACGAAATCCAATCCCGAATTAATGATGCAGATGATTTCGCTTTACCTGGAACAAACTCCTCCCCTGGTAAGCGCAATGAAGAAATCATTTCGGGAGAAGGACTGGAAATCACTGCATGCGGCCGTCCATAAAATGATTCCTTCATTTGCAATTGTTGGTATTAGCGTAGACTTTGAAAACATGGCAAAAAAAGTCAAGGAATATGCAACCTCCCATCTCATGGTTGAAGATATATCCGGCATGGTTCTTCAGATTGAAAACGTTTGTGTTCAGGCATGTTATGAACTGGAAGAGGAATTTAATTCGATTAAAACACAAAGTGATGACGCAAGAAAATAAAATAAGGCTTTTCCTGGTTGATGACGATGAATTATATCTGAAGTTATTGGAAATAGAATTCATGGAGAATGCCGATTTTATTGTTGAAACATTTGCCACTGGGGAACATTGCATTAAAAACCTGGAGCACAACCCTGATTTCATTATTCTTGATTATCATCTTGACGGTATTGAAAAAAGCGCTATGAATGGAATAGAAGCTTTGGATAAAATAAAAGCATTCAACCCGGATATTCCTGTAATTATGTTGTCCTGTCAGGATAAAATTGATGTGGCAGTTAACTGCATGCATCACAAAGCTGCCGATTACATCGTTAAGAGTGAAACCGCTTTTATCCGTTTACAACAATCCATTACCTCAATTTTTCACACCCGGAAAATTGAAAAGACATTGAACTGGTACATGGAGAAGATGTAGGATTATCCAATTCCATCAGATTAATTCTCTCCGGGACTGCAGCGTTAACAGCTTGCCATTATTTGGCTGTAAAGGAATCTGAAATTCCAAACCCTCTTTTTCAATATGTGAATGATGTAACAATTTTCCAAAGTTATGTAATGGTTTCCACTTGAAACAGGTACACCTTTGTTACAGATTTAAATGCATTTTGGCTCATGAAATAACGGGATAGTTTTATCTCACCAGTCATAATATTATTGGCGGGAACCTTGATGCCACCCCAGTTTCAGGAATTTGTGGTACAAGGCCGGACTGGGTTCAGATTCTAAATTTATTAATAAAAGGCTGCATACAAGTTACTTCACAATCTAAAACAAAAAACATGGGAAATCTACTTTATGTCATAGCAGTAATTCTCCTCATAGCATGGGCAATTGGATATGTTGGTTACGGTACCGGTGGTATCATTCACATTCTTTTGGTGATTGCGCTTATTGCTGTAATACTGAGAGTTATTCAGGGAAGAAGAATATTTTAATCGAATCAATCTAAAAATTTATTTACATGAAAAAAATCATTTTTGGCCTATTGGCAACAGGTTTGCTGGTAACCTTTATCCCGGCACAATCAAAGGCTGCCGCAACCGATCCTCCTAATGCCATTATTATTGTTAAACCTGAAGAATCGGCCGAAGTAAAAGCTTTGCTGTTAAGGTTGGACGAAATTAATGCTATGGATAAATCAGGCCTTAAATCACCTGAAAAGAAAGATTTACGTGTTGAGGTTCGTTCAATAAAACATCAGCTCAGCGAGATTGGTGATGGCCTTTATCTTTCAGTAGGGGCAATAGTCATTATTTTATTACTTCTTATTATTCTGTTGTAAACCAATCAAAAAATAAAAACCATGAGTACAGGAAAAATATTATTAGGTGTTTTGACCGGTGTGGCTGTGGGCGCATTATTAGGCGTTCTGATGGCTCCGGATAAAGGATCAAAGACCCGGAAAAAAATCACGTCAAAAGGGAAAGAATATACGGATGACTTAAAAGAAAAATTCGACGAATTCCTGGATAGTGTCTCAGAAAAATTTGAAAAGGTTAAAGATGATGTTTCTGATTTCGCAGACAAGGCTAAATCCAAAGCCGAAAATATTAAAAATGATATGAAAACGGCAAAGAGTTGAACTGATTTAAGGTTCTTAAAAAATGAGTCCGCTCCGGGAATGTAGATTTTGGGGTTTACAATACCGGGGAATGTGTTAGGGGTTAGTTAATAGTTAGAATTAGTTTATGACTGGAGTTGTGCAGACCCGGTAGTTTTTCGGAGTGGACTCATCCTCACTAATAAGATAAAAACATGATCATGCAAAAAGAAATGGTAATTGATAAACCACTGCTTCATAAAGCTAAGGATTCAGGGTTTTCACAGTTTTTTACTTTCGACCTGCAAACTTTGATTTTAAATATGAAGCAAACCCGGGCATGGGAAAATGGAGAGCTTAATGCAATGATCCTGTTAAAAAGTCCTGAAAAGCAGATCGTGCTTACTGCAATTCATAGGGGTACAGAAATTAGTTCGTTTCAGTCAAATGACTCGATCACTTTTCAAATTATTGAGGGGAAACTGGAATTTCATTCCAAAAAGGAATCTGTAACCATTGATAAAGGCCAGGTGTTAACACTTCATGAAAACATTAAGTACAGCCTGACGTCCAATGAGGAAACCGTATTCCTGTTAACCACCGCGAATTCAAACCTGCGAAATTCTGAATACTAAAAGTCTGTTGATTATGATTAAAGCGAGCTTCGCCTTCGCGTAGCTTTGGCGGAGCAAGGGTAGAGGTGAATAATAATGTCAATTATAATCATACCTTACCCGGGATCAGTTCGAATAATTAATTTGATATGATGAAGTACTTTAGGGCATTTCTGTTACTGGCATTAATAGCGGGATTTCTGTTTACCGGTATATCTTGTGCAGTAATAGTTAAAAGCAATAATGGAAATCATAAAGGATGGTATAAAAATCCTAATAATCCACATCACCCCCAGAGTTCAAATCCGGGGATATCAGTGGGAAAGCATAAAAAATTTAAGTAAACAGGCCTGGTATTAATATGCACAAGAACTATTTGCACGAAATGAACTGAAGTTTAAACAGATAAAGTAAAACGATCAAATCCTGTACTCATGGAAAACAGCGCTAAAATGTTGGAATCGCTTATCGAAAAAGCTGAAGATTTCGGCAAAACCAGTGTAGAGTTGGTAAAACTTAAAGTCCTGGATAAAACCTCTGCGATTGTATCCTCATTCATACCCTATTCCGTTGTTTTTATCCTGGTAGCATCTTTCATGATTTTTCTGAACCTGGGATTGGCATTCTGGCTTGGAGAAATCCTCGGGGAAACCTATTTAGGATTCTTTGTAGTTGCAGGTTTTTATATTGTTACAGGACTGATTTTCTATATCTTTTTTCATAAACGAGTTAAGAAATATATCTGCAATTCTATCATTAACCAGATGCTTAATTAGATTCCTATGCAAACCATTACTTCCTCGCACAGTCTTAAAGAAGCAATCCTGATTTTAGAAGGTGAGCAGGCTATTAAAGGGCAGGCCTTAAAACAACAGTTCCGGCTTACCTATGAAAGTCTTAAACCTGCAAATCTTTTCATGAGCGCTTTGAATGATATTACCTCTTCGCCAAATGTTATGGATAACCTTGTGGGAACATCCGCGGGCTTAATAAGCGGGTTTCTCTCAAAGAAAGCATTTGTCGGGACCTCAGGTAATCTATTCAGAAATCTCATTGGTTCATTTTTGCAGTTTGGCGTTTCAAATCTTGTGGCCAATCATCCCGGCGCGGTTAAAACATTTGGACAATTTGTTATCCAGCTTATTTCCCGCTTCAAAAATCGTGATCCTTCAGAAGAGGAGGAGTAAAAGATGCACACCGGACGAACCTGAAGCTTTCCGCGAGCGCTGAAGCTACTCTGCGGAGGCGTTAGCGGAGGCAAAACGATATCTGCTACTCAATTTTTTAACCCGGTGAGAAAGTCCAAAAAAATAATCTAATCCCCATCGCCTCATGAGCATACCTGAAGGATATAAATTGCCCTTTTACGTAAAGCTGACCATACTTCTGATCGGCATCTTTATAATATTCGCGATGTTATATATCGCCAAGGGTATCCTGATGCCTCTTGTTTTTGCAACTATTATTGCCATTGTACTCCACCCCATCGTAAAATTTTTTGTCAGGATAAAATTTAACCGGATAATAGCAATTATAATAACATTGACCCTTTCTGTAGTGGTTATCGGGGCATTTGTAACCCTGATGTATTCGCAGATAAGCAAATTTGCCGATTCAGTACCGGCTCTGATCGATAAATTTACCACTACTCTCAATGAAATTATCATCTATGCTTCGGGCTATTATGACATTGACCCGGATAAAATTCACGGTTGGATTTCGCAAACCCAGACCGATCTGTTGAATTCCAGCGCTGCCGCTTTAGGACAAACTCTCTCAACCCTGAGTGGAATATTAGTAGCGGTGTTTTTAGTCCCGGTTTACGTTTTTTTGATCCTGTTTTATGAGCCTCTCCTGCTTGATTTTGTGCAGAAACTTTTTAGCTCCGATCAACAAAGCGAAGTGACTGTGGTAGTTACTGAAACCAAAACAGTAATTCAGCGGTATCTTGTCGGACTCCTGATCGAAGCCGGTATCATCGCGGCAATGGAAACCGCTACACTTTTTATTCTTGGAATTCAATATGCCCTTCTGCTTGGAATTCTGGGTGCATTACTTAATACTATTCCATACATCGGGGGACTTATTGCAGTAGCATTGCCTATGATGGTTGCCCTGGTTACCAAGTCATCCGGCTGGTATGCCTTATATATTCTCATTATCTATTACATCATTCAACTGATTGACAATAACTATATCGTTCCTAAAATTGTAGCCTCACAGGTAAAAATAAATGCTCTTTTCTCGATAATTGTTGTTATTGCCGGAAATGCATTGTGGGGTGTACCCGGTATGTTTCTTGCCATACCCGTGCTTGCCATTGTAAAACTAATTTTCGACCATGTAGAGCCCTTAAAACCATGGGGGTTTTTATTGGGCGATACTATGCCCTCCATTTTAGAAATTTCACCCATTATTAAAAAGTTAAAAAAAGTACTATGATAAAGGTTAAAAAAGAAGGAGTGCTGTTATCCGGAACAGATTTGGAATTTGAAAACGAGGGGGTCTTAAATCCAGCTGTAATAAGAGAAGGCGACAGTGTTCATCTTTTTTACCGTGCGGTAAGAAAAGGAAATAACTCGAGTATCGGGTATTGCAGGCTTGATGGTCCCTTAACCATTGCCGAACGGTGGGATAAACCTTTTATGGTTCCCGAATTTGAATATGAATCACAGGGAGTTGAGGATGCCCGCCTAGTAAAAATACACAATCAGTATTATTTGACTTATACCGGGTATGACGGTATTAATGCAAGGGGAGCATTAGCAAAATCGAAAGATTTAATGAAATTTAAAAAGCATGGTGTTATTGTTCCCTCAATCACTTATGCTGAATTTGTTTTCATGGCTGAGAATTCGGGTAAGGTTAACGAAAACTATTACCGGAATCATAAGTTTTATTACCAGGAAGCAGATCCGGAAAAGAAAATTATGTTGTGGGATAAAAATGTTGTTTTCTTCCCGCGGAGAATTAATGATAAGCTGGTATTTCTCCATCGGATCAGACCTGGAATTCAACTGGCTTCAATAGATAGTCTTAAACATCTTACAAAAAAATACTGGCAAAACTATTTTCTTAATCTGGAGGAACATATTGTAATGGATCCGGTCCACCGTCATGAGTCGGGTTATATTGGCAGCGGATGTCCGCCGGTTGAAACGGAACACGGCTGGTTATTGATTTATCATGGTGTGGAAGAAACAGACAATGGTCTTATTTATTCAGCCTGTGCGGCCTTACTCGATTTGAATAATCCCTTAAAAGAAATCGCCCGCTTACCTTACCCTTTATTCTTCCCGGAATACAAATGGGAATTAAAGGGAGAAGTAAATAATGTCGTTTTCCCTACCGGTACCGCCCTTTTTGGCGGAACACTTTTTATTTATTACGGCGCTGCCGATACGCAGATTGCCTGCGCTTCTGTGAATCTATCGGGATTAATAGCCGAACTATTAACATATAAACCTGAAAATGAAAAACAAAACAGACTCTCATAAATCAGGATATGTTAATGTAAGTAATTGGAGATTGTCAAATAGAGAACCTCCATTTCCCTCATTTTATTCAATTGATAGTCATGATCATGTTATGAAGGAGGATGATGCCGGTGAAAGGGATGAAATCTTATTTATTACCTCCTATCCGCCCAGGGAATGTGGCATTGCTACTTACTCGGAAGATTTAATTAAGGCTCTGAACAATAAATTCAGCAGGTCCTTGTCCGTAAGAGTTTGTGCATTGGAAGCGGGCGATTCAAACTATGTTTATCCCGATATAGTGAAATATATACTTAATACATCCGAAACTGAACCGTATGAAAAACTGGCACAAACTATCAATAATGACACCGGCATTAAAATTGTAATGGTTCAGCATGAGTTTGGATTTTTCAGGAACCAGGAAAATGCCTTTCTGAAGTTTTTAATGGATCTCGCAAAACCGGTGGTCATTGTTTTTCACACGGTACTGCCCCATCCCGATGGGAACTTAAAATCAAAAGTTATCGCAATTTCAGCGGCCTGTGAGGCAATTGTTGTAATGACTCATAACTCAGCCGGAATTTTAATGAAAGAATATGATGTGCCGGAACATAAAATATCTGTTATTGCTCATGGTACCCACCTGGTTCCTCATGTAAGAAAGAAGTCCTTAAAACTTAAATATGGACTGAAGGGCAGAAAAGTTCTGACAACCTTCGGCCTCCTGAGTTCAGGAAAGAGCATTGAAACTACTATTGAAGCATTACCCTCCATTGTAAAAGAAAGTCCTGAGGTGATGTTCCTGGTTATTGGAAAAACCCATCCGGAAGTTGTGAAAGCAGAAGGTGAGAAATACCGGCAAAAGCTTGAGGAGATGGTAATTCATAATAAGGTATCCAGCCATGTGACATTTATAAACAAATACCTCCCGTTACCCGATTTGCTCGAATATCTGCAACTTACCGATATTTACCTGTTTACAACCAATGATCCGAACCAGGCTGTCAGTGGCACTTTTGTGTATGCCATGAGTTGTGGATGCCCTATTATTTCAACTCCCATCCCGCATGCAACAGAAGTACTTACAAAAGATACCGGGATAATTTTTGATTTCTGTAACTCCGGTCAACTGGTTAATGGAGTCATGCGCTTACTCAATGATGAACCCCTGCGAAGGAGTATAAGCTCAAATACGTTACAGAAAATTGTTTCAACAGCCTGGGAGAATTCCGCCGTTGCACATGCTTTATTGTTCCAAAAAATGGCCGGGGGTAAAATTACACTTCAATACAATCTCCCGGTGATCAATCTCAGTCACCTGATTTCTATGACCTCTAAAACCGGGATCATCCAGTTTTCAAAAAACAACCATCCTGATATCAATACCGGTTATACACTTGATGATAATGCCCGGGCAATGATTGCCATGTGCATGCATTATCAGAAAACACATGACCAAAAGGACATAAAATACATTACCAAATACCTGGGATTTATTAAATTTTGCGTTCAACCGGGAGGGGATTTTTTAAATTATGTGAACCGGGAAGGAGAATTTACGGTTCAAAACTATGAGACTAATTTAGATGATGCCAATGGCAGGGCTGTCTGGGCCCTGGGATATTTAGTGTCATTAATTGATCTGATCCCCGGGATAATTGTAGCTGAGGCTGGTGCAATCCTTGATAAATCACTTCTTCGTTTCGAACCCGTGCATTCAACCCGTGCAATGGCTTTTGCTATTAAAGGGATATATTACTATCAGGCAACAAAAAAATCCCCCGAAAACCTTGCATTGGTCAAAACATTTGCCAATCGCCTGGTTCAGATGTATAAACACGAAAGTAAAGATACATGGCAATGGTTTGAAAGCTATCTGACGTATGCAAACAGCATTTTACCGGAGGCAATGTTATATGCATACCTGCTAACCGGAGAACCGGTTTACAGGGATATTGCCATTTCATCGTTTAATTTTCTGCTGACTCAGACTTTTAATGAAAATGGAATCGAGGTAATATCGAACAAAAACTGGTTGCAAAAAGGTCAGAAACCGGGCCATTATGGCGAACAACCGATTGATGTTGCCTATACCATTATGACGCTACGCAAATTCTATGAGGTTTTTGGGGATGACGAGTACCGTGTGAAAATGGAGATTGCATTCAACTGGTTTATGGGAAATAACCGTTTACATCAGATTATCTATAATCCCTGCACGGGTGGTTGTTACGACGGGCTGGAAAAAACCCATGTGAATCTGAACCAGGGTGCAGAATCAACTCTAAGTTACCTGATGGCCCGGCTGACTGTTGACCCTGATAATAATAAGACTGTTACCTCGTCAAAAGAACATTTTTTGGCGGAATTTAAAAAAAAACAGGATAAACCGGAGATATTAA
>CAYGFI010000054.1:0-15424 GCA_964349045.1 uncultured Chitinophaga sp. | reverse complement strand
GGTTTATAAATATTCAGTTACCGTGCCGGCCTATTACTTCATTACAACCGCATCCGGTATAACCAGAAAAAGAATTTACCTGTATGGAAATAAGTAAAAGATGTAACTTTTATAAGAAGTTATGTAACAATTTTAAACTTAAATAAGTATACTTTTCAAAAATAGTATAATTCTGAAAATTATGAGCGCCAGAAGATTTAAAACATCCAATTCAACTACTGTGTATTTAATTGCAATAGTAGTAATAATTGTGGCTTTCCTTTTATCAGGAGGCGGACCCTGGGTAAGAGGGATGATGCATGGAGGGAGTTTGCACGGAGGACGGTCGATGAATATGGCCAACTGGAATTGGATAACTATACTGGTTAGTATCGGAGTCGGGATAATTATTGGAATTCTGTTTGTGAAGAGGAAATAGTTTTGACAATCATATGTTTTCTAAAATATTTCTAATCATAGGAGGAGAAAATTATGACAACAAGGAGAATCAGCGAAATAAATGAAAAGGCAATTTATTTAATCGCGTTTGCTATTACAATGCTCTCAATTATGATTGTAGGAGGAGGCTTTTGGATTTTTGGATTGATGAGTTGATTAAGTTCCAAAGGTTAAATCGGAGCGAAGCGGAGATCCCGCTGTGTCTCCGCAAGCGCCTCCGCTGAGTAGCTTCAACGCTCGCGGAAAGATGCGACGGCACGCAGACTGCGGGAGGTTAAAGTTCTTCCTGTTGTTAATTCAGGATGATGGGGTATTATTGGATTAATTAAGAGGCTGTATCAATTTTACAGCCTCTTTTTGTTTCTCAGATCACAGTTTTTCAATGCAGGTACTTTTTATTCTGTCAATTTTTCTTTCAAAATACGATACAGGGAGCTTCAGCATACCCTATATTTATCCAAAGGGCATCTCGTAACCAATTCAGATATTAATTAATGTATATGAATTATGTAACTCTTTTCTGATATTCTGTAACAGTTCTCAGTGCAATGCTATCGACCTTTGCCCAATTAATAACTTAAAAAGTAATTATGAAAAAACTACTGCTAATTGGTTTTTGCGTTGCACTTACATCTATAATGTCTGCGCAAACCATTGATAAAAAATGGAACGTCGGGTTACACGGAGGTTTTAGCGAATACAACGGTGACCTGGGAAATGGTTTTTACAAAATGGATTTGCCCCTCTTTCCTGTGGGAGGCTTATCTGTTACAAGGTATCTTACGGGTAATTTCGACCTGAACCTCCTTGCAACCAAAGGAGTTATTGGTTATAACCCTGCACCTGTAAAATTCAGAGGCGGATTAACTACAGCTACCCTGAATGCAAGGTTTAATGTTATAGGTCCCCAGTATGCTGTCAGACCTTATTTATTTCTCGGAGGTGGAGTTGCCCTGTTTGACAAGGATTTAACCATTAGTGAAAAAAAGGTGGACTTTATTACTCCTTCATTTGGTGGAGGTATTAATTTCAGGTTGGGCCCGTCAGTTATGCTTAATCTGAATGAAGCTTTTCTGTATTCCAATGCTGATGACAGGGATGGAGCTACGGGAAATGAAAATGATATGTATCTCCTTCATACCGTGGGCCTCACTTATAGTTTCGGCAATAAAAATGACGCCGATAAGGATGGCGTTTCTGACTATAAAGATAAATGCCCTGACACTCCTGAAAGAGTTGCAGTTGATAACAATGGATGTCCTCTTGACAAGGATGGAGATGGGATTGCCGATTACCAGGATGAATGTCCCGATGTTGCCGGCCTGGTGGAGTTTAATGGTTGTCCCGATAAGGATGGCGACGGTATTGCAGATAAAAATGATGATTGCCCTGATGTAAAAGGATTAGTTCCCCTTAAAGGTTGCCCTGATACAGATGGTGATGGCATTGCCGATAAAGACGACCGTTGTCCCGATGTTGCAGGACCCAGGGAATTAAAGGGATGTCCTGATGCAGACAAAGATGGAGTAGCCGATATCGATGATAAATGTCCTAATACCAAAGCAGGATATACGGTAGATGCTACGGGTTGTACTATGGATAACGATAATGACGGACTTGTTAATGAGGAAGACGATTGCCCTGATCTGGCCGGTATTTTAGCATTAAAAGGATGCCCCGATACAGATGGTGATGGTGTATCTGATAAATATGACCGTTGCCCGACTGTGAAAGGTACTATTGAAAATAAAGGTTGTCCCGAGATGACCGTTGAAGAAGTTAAAAAGATCACCAACATTGCCAGCAGAATTTTCTTCGAAACCAACAGCGATGTACTTAAAGTGGCTTCCTTGTCACAGTTGGATGAGCTGACAGAAATACTGAAAAAATATGATCAGGCTAATCTGCTTATCGAAGGCCATGCCGACAGCCAGGGAGAAGATGATTTCAACCTCAATCTGTCGCAAAAACGTACAGATTCAGTTAAAGCATATTTGATGGGGAAAGGTATTATGGAATCGCGTCTGACAGCAATTGGCTATGGCGAAACCAGACCTGTTGCCGACAATAATACGGCAGAAGGTCGTGCCAAAAACAGGAGAGTTGCTTTAAAAACATCTTATTAACGGACCAAATATCCAGGTTTTGATTTTAAATATAAAATAGGCTGCTGTTTAAGCAGCCTATTTTTATTTTACCTTCTTAGGTAGTTTAAAAAGTTGGATGATTATAATGAAGATAATAGTTCCCGGTAAAAATATGAAATTCGATTCGATTGTTCGGTCGCGGGCGGCACGAAAGATTGTGATCGTCAGAGGAAATTTTTACCCTTTCACAATTTTCTCTTTTTAAAATAAGATAATAAATCCCAACCCAAATTATGTAATTAATATCGGCAATTATATAATACATATGGGCATGCATATCCATAAATTAGTCAGCTTAATATCGGTTTTTTAAAACTATTGATTTAAGTATTAGGTGAATGCGCTGAAAATGGTTGAATACAGGATTATCTCACACTTACTAAAACTGAACCATCATGAAAGTAGAAATAGCAATAAGCGAAGTTCAGCAATTCTTATTTGATAAGTATCAGGTAAAAATTGATCTGAATACCATTGAGGAAAGTAAATTGGAAGTAACGTACATCGATAAGGTTGTACTTACTGTGAAAAGGATAATAGATAATAAAGTTTTTTTCTATTATGAAGTAAGTGGACTGGTTGATTTGATTGCAAAAGTAGCCAGTATCTTTCTGAAAAAAAAGCTTAAATCTGTCCCCGTTACATGGGAAGCTAAAGATAAAGAAATAACGGTCGATTTGAATAAAATTCATTCATTACACAACTTATTAAAGTACGTAACTATTTCTGAGGTGCATTTTGTAAAGGATACTATATTGATTGTGTTGAGACCAATTAGTCTATAAAGTTCATAAAGTCTTAAACAATCCATCGGCCTCCAAATTTTGGAACTCTAAACTTCAGGCGCTCCAAGCTTTAGTTACTTCTTATCTGATATCCGAAATAGTATTTATCAGGACAATAATGTTTTCATGAATAAAACGCCCTCCATTGTAAAAAAGATACTTAAAGCCATCTTGTGGGTGGCTTCGGGATTTGTGCTTTTATTCGTACTCATTGCTGTGCTTATCCGGATTCCTGCTGTTCAGAACAGGATCGTTTATTTCGCTACCTCTTTTGTCAGCAATAAGACTCATACAGCCATTGAGATAAATAAAATCCTGATATCATTTCCAAAATCTGTTGTTATCGAGGGTCTTTTTGTGGAAGATCTTCAAAAAGATACGCTACTCTTCGCGGGCAGGATAAAAGTAAATATCACTTTTAAAAACCTGCTATCTGATAAAATCCATGTTAATAATTTGATCCTGGAAAATGCAAATCTCAATCTAAGCCGGGTTCCGGCAGATTCTTTATTCAACTTTAGCTTTCTGCTCACTTCTTTTAGTGATACAGGTAAACAAAAAAAAGTCAAAACTGAATCTGCTTCTAAATGGACATTCAGACTTGATAATCTGAGCCTGAAAAACATCCGGTTTCTTTTGGATGATCAATATGGAGGAATCAATGTAGCTGCCAGCCTTGAGAATTTAGACTTGAAAATGGATGAGATCGATCTGGAATCTTTCATTTTCAGGATTGATGAAATCCTTATTGAAAATGCAACCGCAGAGGTTCTGATGAATAAACAGGCAAATACAAATAAGAAAAATGCAAATGCTGTTTTGCCGGTAATCGCATCAAATAAGATACAAATCAACAATTCAACATTTAGTTATGTAAATTCAATAAGCAAACAATCGATCGGCGCTGTATTGAATAAGTTTAAATTAAGATACGGAACCGTCGATTTGCAAAAGGAAAAGATTTCCGTGAATAGCTTTAACCTTGCAAATAGCGCCATTCAATATCATACAGCGGACACAGGTATATCTTCTGACACAGCAATTTCAGAACCTGCTAAAACAAAAAGAAGCAATTGGAATATAGCTGTAAAAACCCTCGGCCTGGATGACATTTCACTAGCTTACCAGGTCAGGAACCGGCCGGTACGAAAAAATGTTTTTGATGCAAATCACCAGCAATATAATCATGTATCCCTTGAAGCAAAGGATTTATATTATTCATCGGATAAGTCAGGAGTATCAATAGAAAAATTCACCGCTATTGATAAGAACAATTTTACGGTCACGAAATTTGAAACAGATTTCAGTATGGATCAACAATCCATAACAGCAAATAAACTCATTGCTATAACGGGCCAATCATCCATTGTTGCTGATCTGAATATAGAGTATCCCTCATTAAGATCTTTACGTGATTCCATCTCTGGTTTACTCATGAATTTAAATATGAAACAGGTGAGCATCAGAAATTCTGATATTCTCTATTTCGTTCCGCAACTTCGAAATCAGGCATTCTTTAAGAATAAACTGAACCTTACATCAATTTCGGGAATGGTAAAAGGAAAGGTGAATAATCTGAAAGGGAATAACATGGTGATCAATACAGGAGTCAGAACCCTTGTAAAAGCAGATTTTAGCATCACAGGATTGCCGGATGTTAAAACGGCTTTTTTTACAGTACCGGATCTTACTTTAAAAACCTGCAGTCAGGATATCAAAATGATGGCCGGCTCTTTTATCCCCAATAGCATCGTAATTCCCGAAGATATTACGATTCAGTCCGCTTTCGAAGGGGGAATAAAATCTTTTGAAACACAGATGGAAATGAACAGCAGCATGGGTGATGCAGAGGTTTATGCATCCCTCGATAAAAATGAAAATTTCAGGAGCAAGGTAAGTATTGTTAATTTCAACCTGGGCAGTTTGCTTAACGACACGGCCTTATTTGGCCCGGTTACCTTAACGGCCGAAGCAATCGGACATGGGCTGGATAAAAATACCATAAATGCAAAAATAGTTGCGGAAGCGCCACAGTTTTACCTTAATAACTATCAATATCATAATCTGTCCATTGATGGCAGAATAAATGGGAGGGAATTCGAGGGGAATATAAATTTAGACGATGAAAATGCAGTTTTTGATTTCGACGGACTGGTAAATGTAAATCCCAATCAGGAACTGTATTCATTTCGACTCAATCTGGAGGGAGCCGACCTTCAAAAACTCAATTTCACCAGGGAGGATATTCGTATCAGTTTCATTGCCGAAGCGGATGTAAAAGGAGGGGAGGTTAATAGCATAAATGGAAATGCCGGAATTTCGAACCTGGTACTTGTTAAAGGAGAGAAAAGATTTATTCTCGATTCCCTGCTATTTGCATCGGTAAATACACCGCTCAAAAGTGATTTTAATTTCAGCTCCGCCCTTATTGATTTAAACTATTCAGGAAACATTGGTCCTGCAGGCCTTTCGGTTGAACTTAAAAACTTTTTAAGTCACTACTTTCCATTCTCAGAAGGGATTCCTGTAAAAACACAAATAGAACCGGCGAATTTTACCCTTCTTATTCAGCTTCACAATCATCCCATTCTTTCGCAGGTACTGTTGCCCCGGTTAAAGGAATTCGAGCCGGGGATCATTCAGGCGAGTTTTGATAGTGAGAAAAACGACCTGAAATTAAAGGTAAGTATGAAAAATATAGTCTATGGAACCACTGAAATCCATGACTTTGTTTTGGATGTGAATTCGGGTCCATCTGCTTTGAACTATAAAGTATCCAGCCGAAGCATTTCCAGTTCACAAATCAAACTGGAAAACTTCCTGCTTGATGGAACTATTGCAGATCAAAAAATACTGGCTAACCTTTCTTCAGTTGGAGACAACAAAAACAAAAATTTTATAATCCATTCAGTAATTACCAGGGAACAAGCTAATTATAAACTTGCTGTTGATCCGAAGGATTTCTACCTGGTAAACAGCCCCTGGGATATTGCGGCGGATAATTTTATTGAATTGGGTAAAGAGGGATTTTTGATCCACCACTTTTTTATTAACAATACGGTAAGTCATATAAATATTGCCTCAGTACACGATCAGTTCAATGATGATCTCAATATTGAGATCAGGAATTTCAAACTGGATGAAGTTTCCCGAATAATAGAAAAAGACACCGGCCTTGTTAAGGGAACGATTGATGGAAATGTATTGCTTAAAAGAGTGAATGACAACTATGGGATTATTGCAGATATAAAAATAAGTGGTCTTTTAATACGTGATATTCCTGTTGGAAATTTAACAGTTAAAGCTGACAACCCGACAGCAGGTAAATTTGATATTGATCTGAACCTTTCCGGACCGGATAATAATCTAGCGGCTAAGGGTTATTATGTTCCGGGGGGAGGGGATAATTCGGTAAATATAATAACTGAGGTTCAATCCCTGTCTATGAAAACTTTTGAAGCATTTTCTATGGGGCAGCTTTCTGAAACATCCGGAACACTTTCCGGAAATTTATTAATCCGGGGGACAACTGATGCACCGGAAATAACCGGCGAATTGGTATTTAATGATGTATTTGTTAAACCTGCTTTCCTGAATAACCGTCTTGAAATAAAAGACGAAACAATTCAGATTAAAAAAGAAGGGGTTTATTTTAACTCGTTTACCTTGACAGATCCCGACCGGCACAACGCGATCATTGATGGCTCTGTTCAAATGACGCAGTTTAAAGATTTCATTTTTGACTTAAGTCTCAGAACGAAGGATTTCCTGTTATTTAATACAACTTTCAGGGACAATGATAATTTTTATGGCCGGATGGTTTTTGACAGTAAAATTGATATAAAAGGCCCGATTACTCTTCCTGTTTTAAATGGGACATTATTGATGAAAAAAGGTTCAAACTTTACTTTTGCCGTTCCCGAAGATAAGCTCACCACCGACAAAGGAGAAGATGTTATAGAATTTGTAGATTCGGTAAGACTTAATTCGATATTATACAGAACGGATAAAAAAATAGCACAGAAATCAAGGTTTTCAGGGTTTGACATCTCCGCTATTATTGAAATCGACAGGGAAGCTACACTACGCTTGTTAATGGATCCTTCCTCTTCTGATTCTTTGGTGGTAAGAGGAGAGGCAGCATTAAGTTTTGCAATGGACAGAAGTGGAAAAATGAGTCTTACCGGCGCCTATAATCTGGATGAAGGCAGCTATATCGTCTCGCTGGAATCAGTTATAAAAAGAAAATTTGATATTATTCCCGGAAGCACGATAATCTGGAGTGGCGATCCATTGGATGCTGAAATATCAATAAATGCAAAATATACGGTCCGTGCCTCACCTTTCGACCTGGTAGCAGTTCATATGCCGGGTCTGACCGAAGTGGAAAAAGACGGTTATATGCAGCGATATCCTTTTTGGGTTAACCTGAAATTACGCGGAGAAATTTTGCATCCGGTAATTAGCTTCGGGATACAACTACCCCCTGAGGATAAAGGAATTTTGGGTGGAACCGTAAATCAAAAACTGAATATGTTAAATGAAGATGAATCAGCCTTAAATAAGCAGGTTTTTGCATTACTGGTATTGGGCAGGTTCGTTCAGGAAAATCCCTTGCAAACTGAATCGGGCGGAGCTTCTACAATAGTCCGTACAACAGTCAGTAATTTTTTATCATCGCAGCTAAACAGGTTGAGTTCAAATCTTGTGCCGGGGACGGAATTAAATTTTAATGTTCAATCATACAACGAATTTCAAACCGGGGAAGCGAAAGGCAGAACCCAGGTGGAAGTTGGAATGAAAAAGCAGCTTTTTAATGAGCGATTATCCGTCCAGGTGGGAGGTACTGTAGATGTTGAAGGTGAAAAGGCAAAGCAAAATTCGGCCAGTGAAATTACCGGAGATGTTACTGTAGAATATAAATTGACAGAAGATGGACGTTACCGGATGAAAGCGTTCAGAGTGAATCAGTATGCAGGCGCAATTGAGGGTCAGCTGGTTGAAACAGGTGCAGGATTTGTATATGTAAGAGATTTCAATGAATGGAAAGATATATTAAAGGCCCCAAAAAAGAAAAATGATGCGTTGATAATGGAACAGAACAATGATACCATCAATAATAAATAAGATTCTCTTATTAGGGTTTTGCTTGTTTATGGCAGCATGCAGCGGGACAAAGCATCTGCCCGTTGGTGAAAAGCTTTATACCGGTGCGGAAATAAACCTTGAAACACAGGATAAAATTAACAGGCGATATATTAAATCCACTGCCAAAACTGCTTTGCGACCGGCTCCGAATAAAAGCTTTCTCGGTATGCGCCCGAAATTATGGTTATACATGGCAGCAGGTGAAGATCCAAAAACCAAACGTGGAAAGTGGCTTAAAAATAAAGGAGAGGCGCCAGTATTGATCAGTAATGTTAAGCCGGGGATTACAACTGCGGTTATTGATGCGAAGCTGTTCAATATCGGAATTTTTAAAAGTTATTCCGAATCACGGACGGTGGAAAGGAAACATACCGCTAAAGTTATTTACACGAGTCACATTCATAAGCCCTATACGGTAAAAGACCTGGATTATGCCATTTCAGATGATAGTCTAAGTCAGAGAATTCTTACTGTGAAACATAAATCGCTCATCAAAACCGGGGATGATTATAATCTCGATATTTTAAAAAATGAGAGGATACGAATTGATGCATTATTAAAGAACAAGGGATACTTCTATTTTAATCCGGACTACTTACTTTTTACCGCCGATACTTCAGATTCAGATCATACCATATCATTCAAACTAACTTTAAAAGACAGCATTCCGGAAAATGCCTTAACAGTTTATCGCGTCAACGATGTGTTTATTGATCAGAATTATTCATTAAATAAGGAAGTTCCGGACGGGGAAAAAGACACTTTAAGATACCGTGAAAATGTTTTTCGTGGGAAGGCTTCAGAGATGAACATCAGGCCAAATGTAATTCTGAGATCAGTTTATCTGAAGAAAAATGAGAACTATTCCAGGCAAAATCATAACATCACCCTTAACCGGTTGATGTCGATGGGAACTTTCAAATTTGTCCAGGTGAAGTTTTCCGAAAGCGACACAACTGCTTCGGGATATTTAGATGTGAACATTTTAATGACAGCCATGTCGAAAAGAACCTTCCGGGCGGAAATGGAGCTGGTTTCCAAGTCAAATAATTTTATGGGACCCCGGGCAAATCTTAGTCTTCTGAACAGGAACACTTTTAAAGGGGCTGAATTGTTAAATCTGAATATGGCAGGATCGTTTGAAACGCAATTGAACGGGGCAATGAAGAATTTGTATTCCTACTCCCTGAATCCACAGGTTGAGGTGATTATCCCCCGGTTTATTACTCCCTTAAAAATGAAGACATCAAACAGTATTTATATTCCAAAAACACGGATATCGCTCTCATATAACTACCTGAAAAGAGTTGACTATTTTGATATGCGCACTCTTCAATTCATATATGGTTACAGGTGGAAAGAAAATATCAAAAAAGAGCATGAATTCAATCCGGTAAATGTAAGCTATACTTCACTTGGAAACCAATCCCCCACATTCACAAACTTGCTGAATTCCAACTCTTATCTTAAGAAAAGTTACGAAGAACAATTTATTGCGGGCGCTAATTATTCCGCTACCTATAATGAACAATTAGTACCGGTGAAAAAAATACAATTCTATCTGAATTTAACTGCAGAGACTGCGGGAAATTTATTTTCAATGGCAAAAACTATAGGCGGGGAAAAACCATCATCGGATGATCCTTCCAAAGTTGCAGGTTCTATATATTCTCAATACGCAAAATTAAGTATTGATGTCCGGGAGTATTATAATTTAAATGCGAAGAATAAACTGGCGATGCGTTTTTTTGCAGGCGCTGCCAGAGCGTTCCTGAATTCTTCTGTTTTGCCTTATACCAGGCAGTTTTTCAGTGGGGGGCCTAACAGTTTACGTGCTTTTCAAATTAATTCTGTTGGACCGGGTTCCTATTACCAGGATAGCGATAGTCTGAGATTTCTTCGGTTAGGAGGAGATATAAAACTTGAAATCAATGGAGAATATCGCTTTACTATTTATCGCTTTTTTAAAGGAGCATTTTTTGCTGATGCAGGAAATGTGTGGTTGCAAAGAACAAATCCCTCCAATACCGGAAGTCCGTTTATGTTATCAGGATTCATGAATGAGGTTGCAGTAGGCGCAGGGGCAGGAATCAGATTTGATGCCTCTTTTTTCATTTTACGATTCGATCTTGCCATACCCTTAAGAAAGCCCTGGTTGGAAGAGACTAACAAATGGGTAATCAATCAGATAAACTTTGAAGATGTTACATGGAGAAGAGAGAACCTGGTGTTGAATATTGCTATTGGTTATCCTTTTTAATGGATTTAAAGTTTTCAGCGCTCACAAAAGTTGTGCGAATAATGTAATTTTTTTCAAAAATTATGTAACACCTATACGTTTACAGGTTCTTAACTTGTTCTTGTCAATGAATTGATAAAATCAATAAACTCATATGCTTTGGATAATACTCATAACACAGTAATGTATAATCAGTCTAAATTTTATGAATTACTGCTCTTGTTTTAAATCACTTATGATAAAGTCATTATTTTTAAAGAGAAGGATTTTAAAATGAACCCGCAAATGAAAAAATTAATTTGTTTCTGCATTTCGTTGATTGTAATAATAAACTTCGATGTCACTTTCGCTCAACAAGCAAAAATCGTTTCATCCTATGGGCCTATCAACCAGGATGTATGTTTTGAACAAATTAAAGCCGGCAGGATGAAGGTAAAAGAGGAGCGTGCAAAAGAACATTCGACTATGCTAAATGCCTGGTACGACCTCTCGAAAAAAACATCTCCGGATGTTGTTATGTCAGGAGGGAAACCCATACCACTGGGTCCAACTGTAAAGCTTCAGGGTACCAGTTGGTCGGATTTGGATAAGTTAACTCCTGAGCAAATTAAAATGGAGGGCACGTTCCCATACAAACCTCTGCCATTTGCCGATCATGCAGAGGGCGGTATGCTTTTCCCTCCCATGATTACGGATTTGCTGCCACGACTTATTCGCTTCGATCTTGATTTTGATCTTCCGGAGCATATTCTCCCGGATCCGGCTCCCCCTATTTATTTAACGACACGCCCCGATCTGGGTGATGTTTCTAAAGGACAATTAATTACCATCGATAATTACTACGAAATATTCAATGGTATTTTAAATCCCAAACAACTCGAAGGACTGCGTTTACTGGTAACCCAGTTTCCACAACAACAGTTTAATGCTACTGAAGACCGGCGAACCGACCGACCCAGCCTTGGCGTTTCCTGTTTTGATTGTCATGCCAACGGACACACCAACGGGGCCAACCATCTTGTCGGAGACATTCGACCGCAGGAGTTCAGACACAGGATCGAAACACCTACATTGCGTGGGGTAAATGTTCAACGGCTCTTCGGTTCGCAACGAGGACTTAAAACGGTTGAAGATTTCACCGAATTCGAACAAAGGGCAGCTTATTTTGACGGGGATCAATGCATGGCAGCTAAAAAAGGAGTAAACGTCCTCGAACGTGGCTCCCAGGTTCATTTTATGGCTGAATTCATGGCAATTCTCGATTTTCCGCCGGCTCCCAAACTTAATATATATGGCGGATTGGATAAAACCAAAGCATCACAGTCCGAAGTGCAGGGAGAAGCAATTTTCAACGGTAAAGGCCGGTGCGCTTCATGTCACCCAGCCCCTTACTATTCCGATAATAACATGCACAATTTAAAGGCGGAACGTTTTTATAAACAGGAAATGGTTAATGGCATGATGATGGCGCATGATGGCATGATTAAAACCTTTCCTTTACGAGGCATCAAAGACTCACCTCCATATATGCACGATGGAAGGTGCTTTACGCTGGAAGATGTAGTGGAATACTTCAACCTTGTTCTGGAATTGCATCTGACAACACACGAAAAGGCAGATTTGGTCGCCTTTATGCGCATATTATAGAAAATAGGTTAATGATATAACTCTTTTCAAAAATTCTCTAACACTTTTCTGGTCAGAGTGACTCAAATTCAACTGTAAAAAAGTAATATTCTCAATCCGGATAATTCTAATACATGAATTAATCAATCCAAATGCAATTATCTATAACTTTCTTAAATGATGTGCATGGTTACCTTGAACCACATCCTGAATTATTCTACGAGGGGGGAAAAGAAATTACTGAAACAGCCGGTGGTTTTGCCCACATCGCTTCCGTAATAAAGGATATTAGAAACAAAAGTTCGCACACTTTATTGTTTGACGGAGGAGATACTTTTCATGGTACATTACCTCTAATACAGTCAAAAGGGGAAGCTATTGTCCCAATACTGAATAAATTAGGTTTTAACGCAATGGTATGCCATTGGGATTTTGCTTATGGCCCGAAACAATTAAAAAATATTGCAAGTCAATTAATCTATCCCATACTAGGCATTAATGTGTATAACGATGATGGCAGCCTTTTTTTCCCACCCTTCATATTTAAAGAAGTTGAAGATTTAAAAATAGCTATAATTGGTATTTGTTCTAATATCATTGATAAAACAATGCCGAAGCATTTTAGCGAAGGGATTAAAATTACAGATGGTTCAAAAGAATTGCCTGTATATATCCAAAAAGTAAAAGACCAAGGTGCAAACCTTGTGATACTTCTTTCACACAATGGATTTCCACAAGATGTTGCATTGCTTTCGAATGTAAATGGTATAGATATTTGTTTGAGCGCTCATACGCATAATCGTTTATATGAAGCTGTATTTACTAATAATGCGATTGTTATTCAATGCGGTTGCCATGGTTCTTTTTTAGGATACCTTGATTTGAATATTCAGGGAAAGAAGATTATTGACTTTAACTATAAGCTTATTACTATAGATGAATCTATTAAACCGGATAATGAGATTGAAAATATGGTTATTGACATAATGAAACCGTATCAAAGCTTAAAGAAGGAGATATCAGGAAAAACGCCAGTTATATTGCATAGATATAATACACTGGAATCTACGATGGACAATCTTTTATTGTCAGCCATAAAGTCAATATATAACTCAGAAATTGCATTCTCAAATGGTTGGCGCTATGGAGTACCAATCCCTGTTGGCCCGATAACCAAATGGGATTTATTCAATATAATCCCAATGAATCCAGAGGTTTCTACTGTACAACTTACCGGCATGGAAATAATCGATATGCTTGAAGAAAATTTAGAACGTACATTTGCTGAGAATCCTATGAAGCAAATGGGTGGATATATCAAACGTTGTTTGGGCTTACATATAAAAATGAGAATTGAAAATCCAAAAGGACATCGAATTCAACAAATATTTATCGGTGATGAGCCTCTCATAAAAGAAAAATCATACGAAACAGCTTTTGTTACAATTCAGGGTGTACCGGAGAATTTGGGTAAGAACAGGCGAAACTTATCCATAAAGGCAGTTGACGCAATGGTCATGTTTTTAGATCAAAAACCTGAATTGAACGAATTTTTCCACAATACATTCTGTTTGGTGTAATTGAGGAAATCATTGTTAAACTCAAAACTTTTTTGATTAGAATTTTAGTTGAATATATAGTATTGTATGCAAGAAGATAAAAATAAAGGCGCTATAAGTGATCATATGGCAAACGAACGTACATATCTTGCATGGATACGCACAAGCATAGGAATTATGGCTTTTGGTTTTGTAGTAGTTAAATTTTCACTATTTGTTAAACAAATTTCCCTGCTTCTTGGTAAGGAAGTAATTATTCAACAGAGAGGATATTCTGCAATTCTGGGTATTGTTTTAGTAACGATAGGTACAATTACGGCAATTCTCTCATACATACGCTATAAGAAAACAGAGAAGAACTTGGATAAGGGACAATATGAGCATTCGTCAATACTTATAACGATTCTTACCGGATTCATTTTTTTTGTAAGTCTTTTTCTTATTGTATATCTCATACAGAGCACCTGATTCATCAAATTGGTCTTCTTAAAATAATTAATAAGTGTTAAAAGTCAAAGATGCGTAAATAATGTAATTTTTTTCAAAAGTTGTGTAACACTTTTGCGATTTAAGTTGCTCAACTTGGTTCGTTCAAAAAGCATTCTTAAGGTTAAAGTTATGAGAACTCCGAATCATATTGGCATAATCCCTGATGGTAACAGAAGATGGGCGGAAGCCAAAAAAATGACAAAGGAAAAAGGGTATGAAAATGGATTGGATCCCGGTTTAGCGCTTTTTAAATTATGTAAAGAAGTTGGAATTAAGGAAGTTACATATTATGGGTTTACAACAGATAATGCAAAAAGACCTGTAAAACAAAGGGAAGCCTTCACTAAAGCCTGCGTAAATGCCGTAAATATTTTATCGAAAGAAGAAGCTGAATTATTGGTTATTGGCGATTTTGAATCACCCATGTTTCCAAAAGAATTACATAAATATACCACGAGGCAGATCTTTGGCAATGGAGGGATAAAAGTCAATTTTTTAGTGAATTATGGATGGGAATGGGACTTAAACAGTCTTAAATCAGCTGATTCAACTAAAAAAAATATCATTGGCAGCATCAGGTCCTATGCAGTTTCGAGGATTGATCTGATTATCCGGTGGGGTGGCAGAAGACGACTAAGCGGTTTCCTTCCGGTTCAATCTATTTATTCTGATTTCTATGTTCTGGATGAATACTGGCCGGATTTTAATCCCTGTCATTTTTATAATGCACTGAACTGGTACAGCTCCCAGGATGTCACTTTAGGTGGTTAGATAAAAAGTGAATGATGTAACTCTTAATCTAAATTCTGTAACAAAATAACCTTTACATCTATCTAAATTTATGTAGTTAATTAAATTCTATAAATTAAATTGAAAGCAAAGAAGGTTTTATAGAAAGATGGTTCAATTTGTACTCATCAGATTATTGTAACAAAAACGTAATCCCATGAAAACAATTATCGTTCCCCTCGATTTCTCAACTGAATCATTATC
>CAYGFI010000053.1:23941-25862 GCA_964349045.1 uncultured Chitinophaga sp. | reverse complement strand
TGACGAAATATGGGATCCTTTTTATCATAATATCAGTAAAAATCGGGAAAAAAAGATGAAATTCTCAGGTAAAAATCGCTTTTTTTTACAAAAATAACGCATTCATAATCAATGAATTAAAAAATATTTTCAAAAAAAACTAAAAAAAGTTCATTTTTTTGGGTAATGTTTATGCCATTTTGGGTATTAAGAGATAGGAACACATTCCTGATAACCCCAAAAAATTAAACAATGAAAACTTTAAACAATCTTTTCTCAAAAAGCGTATGCGTAAAAAACATGGCTGATTTTAGTCATTTTTCTTTAAATGTTTCCCAGATGAATGCCATTAAAGGAGGAACTGAACCTATAAAAACAGACCCAGGAGATGCTCCAGGTTATCCTCCAAATAATGATATTTAATTCCAGGTTGGAAAGTCATAAATATCACAGGCATTTCTGAAAGCTCTGGGATACAAAGTTAGTCAATATTAAGAAATTTAATTAACAATTACAGTTATCCTGTAAATGAGTTAATCTGCTTAATATTATTTAAAAATTGGATTTAAGTATCTTGTGAGTAAAAGTGTATAAGGCTTTTAAGTATTTGTATATGAGAATTGTAAGTAGCTATGCGAATTGTAAGTAGCATTGTTAGTAATTGTGCATGAAAATTGTAATAAATTAATATAGACATGAATAAGAACAAACATCTTATTTCGAAGTACCTGGAAGGCGAATTAGACGCAATAACTGCCGCCAGGTTTGAGGAGGACCTTAAAGGTGACCCGAATCTCCAGCAGGAACTGGATTTGTACAAGGAGGTCGATGAGGCTCTCGCTGATACAGAAGTGTTGGAATTCAGGATGCAACTTCGTGAAATGCATACGCAGCTTGCACCGGAGATCTATACGTCTTCGAAACCTAAAGTCAACAGGTTTACCCGTGTTGCTGTTGCAGCATCATTGGCAGTTCTGCTGGGTTTTTCGGCTATAAACCTTGTCAGGTATAATAATAGTCAGAAACTTCTCGAAAAGTACTACCAGCCTTATGAGATTACCTCTACAAACCGTTCCGGCATGTCTGAGGCAGACCTTACACTCAGAATCGCTCTGGAAAAGTACCAGAACCGGGAATATAAAGAAGCGGTAGCGCTATTTGAAAAAGTACTTGAGAAAGACTCTGAAGAGATGGCAACCCAGCTTTATTCCGGGATTTCTTATTTCGAAATAGAAGAATACCAGAAAGCAGGGAAATCATTCTCTAAAGTTATTGAGCAGAATGATAACCTGTATATCGAACAGGCACAATGGTATCTTGGATTTTGCTATCTGAAGACGGAAGAAAATGATAAAGCGATAAAACAATTTACTGAAATCGCTAAATCAAATAGTTTTTATAGTGAAAAAGCAAAGACAATCCTGAAAAAACTTAGGTAAAAACCAGGTTTAAAACCCTTACTTATGGCAGGTAAACCCACATACAGGGAGTTATTAAAATACGCGGCTGAGCTGGAGAATAAAGTTCGTCAGCTCGAAGCAAAACTCTGTGAGAACAAGCTTAAAACCGAAAGGATCAAAGCCAGATTCCTTTCGAGCGTGTCGCATGAGCTGCGTACTCCTATGAATGCCATCCTGGGTTTTTCCAATCTTCTTATCGATAAAAATATTTCCACCGACAAGAAGGAAGAGTATATGGAACACATTAACCAGAGCGGTAACAGCTTACTGACAATCGTAGATTCCATGATCGATGCTTCCCTTCTGGAAGTTAACGAACTCAAAGTAAACAAGGGAAAGGTTAATCTGAATATGCTGATGCAGCAGGTTTATCACTATTATAATATCGACAAACATAAACTTGGGAAAGATCATCTTGCAATTCTGCTAAATAAAGGAGTACGTAATGATGATTTCATTATAACAACCGACGAGTACCGGCT
>CAYGFI010000053.1:0-23931 GCA_964349045.1 uncultured Chitinophaga sp. | reverse complement strand
GTAATGCACTGAAATTTACCAATAAAGGGATAATTGAATTTGGATATTTTATTTGTGAAGATCAGAAATTACAATTCTTTGTAAAAGATAGCGGAAAGGGCATCTTAACAGAAAAGGCAGGAACCATTTTCAATAAATTTGAAAAACAGGATGAGGATTATGGCACTACGGAAGGTGGAGTAGGACTTGGCCTGACGATCGCTAAAGGTATCATTCAATTATTAGGAGGAGATATTTGGGTAGATTCTAATATCTTCCATGGCTCAACTTTCAATTTCACAATAGATTATCAGGAGAAACGCAGTGAATTTGAGCCTCATAAACAATCAATAAGATCTATTCTTGTATAGTTTTCGTTCTTTATTTTTTGGGGTTTCCAGGGAGAATTCGGGTAAGTACCAACGAATGGCTCCGGAAACTAATTATTTGGAATGTTCTTTCTTTGTGTTCCGGCGATAACCTATTTAATTTTAAGGGGTTAGAATCAAAAAGGTAAATCGTCAAGTTCTTCAGCAGAGGCTGAGAGTTCTTTGTTATCTGTTAATGGCGCTGTTGATGCATCAGGAAAGCCTGAATTATCGGAATTATCCGGTATTGATGAAACACTTTCCAGTTTCCAGGCTTCCAGGTTGGTAAAATAATTTACATTACCGTCTTTCTCCCATTTCCGGCCACGGAGGTTAAAACTGACTTTTACCATATCACCAATCTTTACCTGGTCGGTAAGTGTGCATTTTTCCTGGGTCACCTGAAACTTTATATAGTCTTTGAAATCAAAGCCATTTTTTGTTTCGGATTGTTCAATAACGAATTCTCTTTTCTTAAATTTGTCGCTAATGGCAGTAATCGGGTAAACCTCAATAAGTTTGCCTGTTGTTTCGAAGTTCATCTGATTTTTTATTAAATGTTTAAAAGCGCTTATTCGTGATGGAAAAAGGTTAGAGTCAACTCTAACCTTTTTCTTTTAATGTGATAATAAGTAAAATCTCGGTCAGAATACCCAATTATTTTCCTTTAGATACTTTTAGTAATTCCACTTCGAAGATCAAAGTTGAGTTAGGTTCAATGGTGCGGGAACCGTTTGTGCCATAAGCCAGATCAGAAGGAATAAAAAATTTGAATTTATCACCTTCTTTCATAAGCTGTAATCCTTCTGTCCATCCCGGAATAACCTGGTCCAGCTTAAATGTTGCAGGTTCACCGCGCTCAACTGAACTGTCAAACACTGTACCATCCAACAATGTTCCTGCGTAATGAACAGTTACCGTGTCTGTTGCAAGAGGAGATTTACCGGTTCCTTTTACCAGCACTTCATATTGCAGCCCTGAAGCAGTTGTGGATACACCTTCGCGACTACCGTTTGTTTCCAGGAATGCAGCTCCCTCAGCAATATTCGCTTCGGCTTTTTCATTCGTCTTTGCCATTATTTTTTCCTGTTGTTTCATGGCGAAACTCTGCAGAAATCCCTGGGCCGCCATAGGATCCATAACCTTTTTGTTCTCATTAAGGCCATCTCTTATGCCATTTACAAATCCTTCATTGGGAAACTCTTCATCTACCAGGATCTGGCTGAGGCTCGACCGGATACCGGTACCGGTATAAATACCATAAGCATAAGCGAACGAATCCAATTCGACTTTTAAATTAGCTGAATTTCCGATTTTAAAGATTTCTTTAACCGGAAAAAAACTTCCGGCGATATAACCACCTATCAAAACGACAATTCCGATTACAACGACTAATAATTTTAAATTTTTCATGTGTTTATTTACGTTTATTATACAATGGCTGCGAAGTTAGAGAAATATCTCAAAACAGCTACTAATTTTATAAATTATTTACAAGCCCGGAGAATGTGTTTTTTACCGGGAGGCCCATCCAGTTTTTCAACCCTGAATCCGACTGAAATCAGATTTCTCCTGACCTCACCCTTTGCAGAGTAAGTCACAAAAACACCTCCGGTTGTCATGGAATCATATATTTTACGGAAAATATTTTCAGACCATAAGTCAGGCTCTTTTTCCGGGGAAAAGGCATCATAATACACAAGGTCGTTACCTGCAGGTATAGTATATTCCAGGATATCAGAGTGAATTTTATGCAAAATAACTTTGCCAATTCCGATGTCCTTGTCCCAGCCTGAATGGTGTATGGTTTTAAATATCCCGTGGAATCCCGGAGATAGAATAACAGAGTAATTCAGTTGAGCAACCAGCTCTGGTGAAACAGGAAATTTTTCAATACTATAATATTTTACGGCTTTTTTAAGATCTGTGGCTTTTAAAATGGTTAGCAAAACATTTAAACCGGTTCCGAATCCCATCTCAAAAACCTGGATATTGTTTTTAGGTACTGCCAAAAATCCGCTTTGAATGAAAATATGTTGCGATTCCTGAATTGCTCCGTATGCCGAGTGATAGGACTCATCAAGATCAGGCCGGTACAAGGTATGAGATCCGTCTTTTGTGGTTATTAAATCCAGTTTCATTTCTCTCCTTTTTTGCTTTATTTGATATTGCAAAGCTAAGAGATAATATACAGGACAAAAGAGAAACTTAATGCAATCAATGCCCGGCCATAACTCCTTCAAGTTCTTCAAGCGTTTTTCCCTTGGTCTCTTTTACCTTAGTCAGAATAAAGATAAAACCGACAAAGCATATTCCGGCATAGAGGTAAAAAGGTCCATATGTTCCGAGTTTACTTGCCAGGATAGGGAAAGTAAATACTAATATAAAATATGCCACCCATAAAGAAACTATCGCCAATGAAGAGGCTGTACCCCTTATTTTATTTGGGAAAATTTCTGAAATAAGCACCCATGTAACAGGGGCAAGTGAAGCAGCATAAGTGGCAATGGCCATCAGCACGAACAGTGAAATCCATCCCGGCCCTGCTTTGATTTTTAGTAAAGTGGAAAGCGCCAGATACACCAGGGCCAGCGTAAAAGACCCAATCAGCATCAGCGGACGACGGCCTAGTTTGTCGACCTGCCACATAGCTAATATTGTAAATACAAGGTTCACGATCCCAATCAATACAGTTTCCAATAGCTGACGGTCGAGGTTGGCACCGACAGATTCGAAAATGGTTGATGTATAGTTAAATACCACGTTAATACCGCACAACTGCTGAAAAACGGCTAAACCGATTCCGATAATCAGCGCTGGCCGGACAGCTTTACTGAATACTTCTCTGAAAGGGAATTTCTTTACTCCATGAAGCGATTGTTCAATATTATTAAATGTATCCTGCACAAAGCTGCTATTCCCAATCTTTCCCAGAACAAACTTTGCTTTTTCATTTTTCCCGGCTTTAACAAGGTACCTTGGGCTTTCGGGGAGCCATAAAACCCCCATAAAAAAGAAAATGGATGGAACAGCTCCCAGTCCGAACATCCAGCGCCAGGCATCAGGTCCTGTGTCGGAGAGGTTGTAATTAACAAGATTTGTTACCAGTATGCCTAAAACGATAGTAAGTTGGTTAATTGCTACATTCCTTCCCCTGACATGTGCCGGGGAAACTTCCGCAATATATAAAGGACTCAGAATTGAAGCCATTCCAACCCCAATACCTGCGCAGAACCTCATTATAAGAAACATTTCCAGGGTACTGGAAACTGACATTCCTATTGATGAAATTGCAAAGATACCCGCAGCGACAAGAAGTCCGGGTTTACGTCCATAACTGTCTGCAATTTTCCCTGCCAAAAGCGTACCCGCGATACAACCAAGGGCCAGGGTGCCTGTCAGGAATCCTTCCCACCAGGGGCTCAGGTCAAAAATATCACGCAAAAAAGGCAGGGCCGCAGCAATAACGGCAAAATCAAAGCCAAACAGGTAGCCGCCAAGAGCTGAAATGAATGAAATACCGATGATATAAGTTGTTTTGAAGGAGTGGGAGGAATCGTTCATGTGTTTGTGAGTTAGGCGTTATCTCTGTTTGTTTCTATTTTTTGGTGTGCCAATGCCCCCTGGTGGTTAACATCCAGTTTCAGGACATTTGTAAAAAGCGAAGTTGCTTTTTTCATATCCCCATCACTTCCTTTCCCAAGATAGCCAAGGCCCTGCATATACAAGCAATGAATATGGTTTCTCTGGTCAAGGTCTGTATCGAATACCTGCATATCAGGTAATGAAACGGCAAAATAGTCAATCTTTATGGTATCATTGAAATGATTTTCACCAAAATGTATCAGGCTGTCAAAAATTTCAAATGCGCGGGTTTGGTTTTTAAGCTTACGCCAGCCTAACCCCTGATAAAAGATCTTGTCGGGCTGCGGGTCATTGTAAAAAACAGCCTGCACTGGTATGCTTATTCCTTCAACCGAAAGCTTGTAATATTCCTGTGCTTTCTCTTGCATTTCGAGCTTTTCAAATGCCAGACCTTTAAGGTAATGGATGTCATTTTCCTGGGCTGTCAGGAGTTTTCCTTCGCCCAGGTTTTCAGGGTATTCGCCTGCCTGATCGAGAAGGGCCAGGGCTTTCCTGTAATCATGCATTGCAATGGCTTCTTTTGCCAGTTCAATCTGACAGAAAAGGAACTGACCAACCACCTTGCCCTCGCCGCCTTCCCAGGGATGAAACTTCCAGTCTTGCAGAAGTTCTTTAGCTTTGTTGAATTCCCCCAGCTGATTTAACAGTGTAATTCTTTCCAGATACAGGTCATCTCTCTGCATCACCAGCATAATATTCTTTTCAAGAAGTTTGAGCCGCTCTTTTGGCGGGTGGTTCAACTTCTTGCAGAGCTGATCGAGCTCCATGAGTATCCTGGCGTCGGTTTCGTCGAGATGGAATGCTTTCTCAAGCAAGATCAGGGCGCGCTGGGGATCTTTCTCCTTATTGAAGCAGGCAAGGGCCAGATTGCGGAGAACAGTTGGGAAATCGGGGTTGATGGTTCGACTTAACTCCCAATAACCTATGGCATCCTGGTATTGTCTCTTGTCGTAATAGAGATTCCCAAGGTAATACGGAGCGTTTGAGTCGTCAGGGTTGAGCCCCATTGCGCATTTCAGAACCGCGGCCTCTTCCACCCGGTTCGGAAAGCAGAAATCCGGTTTGCATGCGGTTGCCTGCCTGAAGAAGCTCATCGCCTGTTCGCTTTTTCCCGACTTATAGCTGAACCATCCCAAGCAATACAAGGCCATGGGGTATACTTCCGCTGCGTTCCCTGTGTATAACGAAAGGAGCTCGATAGCCTCTTCAAAAAGGCCTGCCTGTGAGTATTCAAAGGCATATTCGAGATAGTTATTCACTTCGTTTCGCATCAGGGTTTGCAGATCCAAAAGGGCTTTGTCAGCCTGAGAGTTGTTTGTTTCCTTAAGGATCAGGTATTTCTCAAAAAGCACCCCGTAATTGAAATGGTCAATTTTTATGGATTCATCGGCAAATGCCAATGCCTCATCCGTGAGCCCGGACTTTCTTAGCAGAAAAGTTTTAAGAATCCTGCAGGAATGATTATTCCAATGGTTAATCAGGGCCATTTCAATATGTGAGAGAGCGTCGCTGTAGTTTTTCCTGAAACATGCTATCCTGGAAAGGTTGAGGCTTCCGGCATGCTTCCATGCATGGTTCCATACTGACTTATAAAATGAATCGTAAGCATCATCGTATTTTTCCTGGAGTATTAACGACCATCCCAGGTTATAAAAAGCTTCGCCATCATAGGGGTTTGGATTTCTCTTCGTAAGGGTTTTGATGGCCGTGCGGAAATAGTTTTCGGCCAGCTCATGTTTTCCCCTTCTAAGCAGCCATAAGCCCAGTGCATTATTGTTCCGGATATCTCCCGGATCCCTCCGCAACGCCTCTTCGTAATAATCCGACGCCAGATATGTGGCATGCCGGTATTGCTCCAGATGAAGACCTGTGAGATACAATTCTTCGTTAGTTATGGTTTCGGCAGGACTTAAAGCAGGGCTAGCCGGCGAAGGAATGGGCTTTTCGCCGGGTTTCTCTTCGGTGTAGCTGATGAGTACTTTTCCCGATTCAAGATCCGTAATGGAAAGCCTAAGGTCTTGGAGCGGGATTCCCTTTTCTATCGCGATGCTCTTCGAAACGGGAGATGATGGATCGCATGCGAGTTTTTCGGAAAAGATCTCAGCTCCATCTGAAATTTTCGAAAGCTGAATCAGAAGTTTGCTAAAGGGAGCTGTAACATAAAGCTTCAGAGAACACTCCCCCGGGATAAAGCTCATACCCACAACCGCATCTGTGTTTGCATTTTTCACAACTCCAACTTCGGAGTAAGGCATGAAATACTGCTTAAATGCTTTCTCCTCATAGGGCTGAAGCCATGAGAAGTCGGGTTGGTTATCGGTGAAAACTCCCGTCATAATTTCGATGTATGGACCATCCACATCGGTGAGGTTCCGGTCCCATGCTTTCCCGAACTCCCCATTACCCCATGTCCACTGCTTTTTCCCGGGGGAGAGATGGTGGTCCGCCACATGAATCAGTCCCCCACGGGTGTCGTGTTCATATCCCCCTATAAAATCATACTTGGAAGATACGGCCATGAAGGAAGTGGGAACCGGAATGTTTTTGTACCGGGATATATCCGTTCCCGGGGCGTAATTTACCTTGTAGTATTCGCCTTTGGCAATCGGGAACTCCGATACATCCCGTTTCCCGTGATCGTACACCGCGTGGACATCTGGAGGGAATATTGATTGGTAATGATCATTGACTTTAACTGCAGGATTTGCCCACCAGAGAAAGGTCTGTGGGAAGGGAGTTGGGTTGTAAAGCCGGGCTGATATTTCCAGGTAAGCCTTTTCGGGATAAAGTGTGAACCCAACGGTGGCTTTGGTGTGAAACATCCGTTCCACCTCGTTAATCCAGATCGTGGAGCTGCCATCGGAGTTTTCTTCGATGCTAAAGTCAACCGGCTCGAATGTGGAAGGACGATGGTGCTGAGGCCAGTTGAATTCAATACCACCGGATATCCATGGACCGGTGAGACCCACCAGGGCCGGTTTGATCACGCTGTTGTAATAGACAAAATGACGTTGCCTGATTTTATCATAGGCCATCTGGATGCGGCCCCCCAATTGGGGAAGGATCATGACTTTAAGGTATTTGTTTTCAAGAAAAAGTCCGGTATAAATTTTATCGGATTTTTCATCCATGATTTTTTCAATGACAGGGTAAGGATAAACCACGCCGCTGCTGCCCTGATATACCCGCTTCTCCATGAACATGGGGTTTTTTTCCGGTTTCCCGGTTCCGTAGGTGGGGATGGTTACCTCTTCCTGCCATATAGTTACTGTTGGTGTCATAGGATTGAGTTTCGCAGGGCTTGCCCCCGGTTTATAAATGTCGGGCTGTCAGACCTAACGGATTGTTTTTTTTGCATTGTTGTCACATAAGCATAGTGCAATTTCCATCACTAAACGGGGAAACAAAATAGCTTAAACCCTTAAAAAGATGGATTATATTATTATTTTTGTTCTATGGTAACAAGCGACTTCAGAAAAAGTGAGGGCTTTGAAGGCCAGAAAGCCATTGTGATCCCAAGAAGCATCCTGACCGGCAGGTGCGAGAAAAACAGCATCATTTGCCCGTTATACCTTACGGATATAGGGTATTACCCAAAAGCCAGGTTTCACTACCGATCAAGGCCAGGTGGAGCAGATCAGCACATCCTCCTTTATTGCAACAGAGGAGAGGGGCAGGCATCTGTTTCCGGTAAGGAGTTTCAGGTTACCCCGGGAGAATTTTTTATTATCCCCCGAAAAACAGCACATATTTATTCGGCTGACGCGAATAATCCATGGACTATCTATTGGATTCACTTTACCGGCACTACATCCGATTCGATCGTCAGTCATATGTGCAAAAAGCAGGACGGATTTAAGGGGGATTTGAAATATCCGGAAAGCTGTATCAAACTGTTTGATGAAATATATGCAGAGCTGGAGATGGGCTATGGAAGGGATAACCTGATATACTCGAACATGTGTTTATCGCATTTTTTGACCAGTTTTCTTTATAACGAGAAATTCAGAAACCCGATGGAATCCCGGGTGAAGAATCCTATTGATGATTCCATAGATTACTTCCGCGAGAATCTCAGCCGGATGATTTCTCTGGATGAGATGGCAAATTCCGCCAGGCTTTCGGGAAGCTATTATTCCTCCCTTTTTAAAAAAAGGACTGGCTTCCCCCCCCTGGAATACTTTAATCATCTGAAAATTCAGCAGGCTTGCCAGTACCTTCTCTTTACCGATATGAAGATTAAGGATATAGCCAGTAATCTTGGGATGATTGACCCGTATTACTTCAGTCGGGCGTTTAAACGTATTATGGGTATTTCGCCTAAACTCTACCGGGAATCCCGGGCGAATCAGCCATAACCATGATTCTGATGGACTGACTCCGAATTTGCATCCCTTTTTATTTGCTTCCCGCGATGTGAATCGGGATCATTTTCAAGCCGGATTGTTTTATGAATTGTGGATTTCTACAAATATTTGAATGATAAGTCACAATAATGGAGGTGTAATTGCCATACTTTTCAATTCTTAAATGGCTTCCATGCAAAAACTGGTATTTTTTAAATTTTAACTGATATTGATTGAAATGAAAAGATTTAGTGTAGCCTTATTTCTTTTACTTTTTGCTCCAGGTCTGTATGTTTGTTTTGCGCAGAAAGATATTACCATAAGCAATCTGAAACCAAGACTGGATGCCGAGGGGAACTTCATTGATCTGCATGATGGAAGGGTTGCGAAATTTGAAGGAAAATTTTACTGGTATGGAACCGCTTATGGGAATACTTCGGGATTCGTGAGAAGTAACTTTTCGCAATGCTACAGTTCGCCTGACCTGATGACTTGGTCACGGGACGGAGCTCTGATGGAAAACCCGCCCTCAGGGGTTTATTACCGCCCCCATGTAATCTACAACAACAGTACAAAAAAGTATGTTCTCTGGTACAACTGGTATCCCTGCTTGTGGGATGGGAAATTTGGTGTTGCCATATCCGATCAACCGGAAGGCCCGTTTACAATAATTAACACTGATGTAAAAGTATTTTACTCCTATATGGGAGTTGGAGATTTTGGACTTTTCGTTGATGAGGATGATGTCGCTTATATTGCCTATAATACTATCGAGGGGCACAAAGGTTCAGTTGAAAAACTTACGGGTGATTACCTTTCATCGACAATGGAAAACGGGGGTTTTATTAATGAGAATTGTGAAGCGGGAGCAATTTTCCGGAGAAATGACATATATTATCTGCTTACGGATTACACATGCTGTTTTTGCTCACAGGGTTCAGGTGCAAGGGTATATGTTTCAGATAATCCGATGAACGGGTACCAATTCAGAAATAATATAAACCGCTTTCCCGGCACACTTTCAACCGCCTTACTGGATGATTTCAGGAGTCCGAATATTTATGAATCCATCAGCAGGCAGGGGGATTCTTTATTCAGCCCCATGCAGGTTAACTTTCACCGGGAAAACACATTCAACAGCCTGAAAATATTCCAGTTTACAGGGAACCGACATGGGATCTGTGGCGATACCCTGGCTACTAAGGTACATGATGATATATTCACCCCTGAATTTGAGATCTTTGCAAAGCAGAACAATGAATGGATTAAAATTCCTGCCCGGGCAGATATTGAAACAAGCTCTGTTTATAATATAATTACTCTAACCTTGGATCCATTATCTTCTTCTTCACTACTGATTAAAGTCGTACCGGAATACCCATATAATTCGATTTATATCAATGAAATAGAAATATACCACAATGGAAGAAAACTCGAAACCGCCAGGGATGGGTCAATGGCCTTTGTCAACAATATGGATCCGGCCCAGGCACTCCCGGTTATTCCTGCGCAGCAGACTTTCGTAATGCCATTAAAAACGAGTGAAGGCATGCAGTTTATCTGGATGGGAGACCTCTGGGGATCTGCATCCGGCAATATCAAGGGTCATGACTACCAGTACTGGGGAACTCCCTTCATCTTTGATGAAAAGGGTGATATTGAACCCATGGAATGGTTTGATGAATGGAAAATCGTTATTATTGATTAAAAGAACATGAAATACCTGGAATATATACTTCTCAGTATTTTTATCCTGATTGCTGGTGCACATGGCAAAGCTCAGTTTACAAGACAGTCGCAGTGGATCATTCCTGATTCCTTCTTGCAGTCTGAAAACCATTGGTTTGTATTCCGAAAGACCTTCTCAGTTTCAGAACTTCCCACAGAAAAACTTATTGCCAATATCTCAGCGGATTCTAAATACTGGCTTTACATCAATGGAGAGTTAGCTGTTTTTGAGGGACAGTTAAAACGAGGACCGACGCCGACCGATACCTATTATGATGAGGTTGACATTTCGAAATATATCAAAAAGGGAGACAATACGGTAGCAGTATTACTATGGTTTTGGGGCAGGGATGGGTATTGTCATAAGAACAGCGGCACCGCCGGCTTGCTTTTTGATGCGGAAAATTCTCAGTTGAGCTGGAAATCCGATAAGACCTGGAAATATGCCAGGCATGATGCATACGGATCCACAGGTGAACCTTTTCCCAATTATCGCTTGCCTGAGTTTAATATTCACTATACTGCCGATTCGAAATGGGACCAATGGATGATGTCAGGTTTTAATGAATCTGATTTTTCAGAACCGATTGAAGCAGGATCCGCCGGAGCAGCTCCCTGGAACAAACTCTGGAAACGGCCCTTCCCGCAATGGAAAAACAGCGGCATTGAGGCCTATGTGAATGTTTTAGAATTCCCCTTTGTTACCGATGGGAAACCGGTGGTTATGAAACTCCCTGGAAATTATTCTCTTACTCCTTATTTTGTAATTGATTCGGAAGAAGATGGGTCAACTATCGATATACGGACTGATAATTACAAAGGGGGCGGAGAGTTTAATGTCCGCACAGAATACCTTACCCGGAAGGGCTTTCAGGAATTTGAGACTTTTGGTTATATGAATGGCCACGAGGTATTGTATTCCTTCCCTGCGGGAATAACCGTACACCGTTTGGGATACCGTCGCACCTCTTTCCCCACGGAGCATGTGGGCACATTTGTAAGTGACGATCATTTTTTAAATACCCTTTGGGAAAAATCTTTGAATACAATGGATCTGAACATGCGCGACGCCATTCAGGATCCCGACCGTGAGCGGTCCCAATGGTGGGGTGATGTGGTAATTATCCTGGGAGAAATATTTTACACCTGCGACAGCAGCGGGGTTAATGCTATAAAAAAGGCAATATCCAATTTGGTGGAATGGCAGCGTCCCGATGGGGCACTCTATTCCCCTGTACCTTCAGGGAGTTGGTTTGGCGAACTCCCCCAGCAAATGCTTGCCAGTATCGGCAAATACGGCTTCTGGAATTATTACCGGTTTTCAGGGGATACTTCCATGATACGCTATGTTTACCCACACGTAAGCAAATACCTTTCCTTATGGAACAACGACAAGGAAGGCTTGGTGGTTCACCGACCGGAGCCATCAGATAAGAGTCCTGCAAATTACTATTGGGACTGGACCGATTGGGGAAGCAATATTGATACTCCCTTATGCGAAAACGCATGGTTTTACATGGCCCTGGAGTCTGCCGCCAATATGTCGGGATTGCTTGGATATTCTTCAGATGCAGATGCCTACAGACAGCGGATGCTGAAGCTTGAAAAAGCATTTAACAAAGCTTTTTGGACCGGCGAGGCATACCGTTCACCTGGCTACACCGGTAAAACCGACGATCGGGGAAATGGATTGGCCGTTGTGGCTGGTCTGGCTGATGCTTCCAAATGGCCATCGATCAGGGCATTGTTTGATTCCACTTTTCTGGCAGGACCCTATCTGGAAAAATACATTCTGGAATCATATTTCATAATGAATGATGAGAAGGCAGGCATCGAACGTATGAAAAACCGCTATGGTAAAATGGTTGAAAGTCCGGTTGCGACGCTCTGGGAAGGATGGGACATTGGCGACCCTGCATACGGCGGTGGGAGTTATAATCATGGGTGGTCTGGCGGGCCACTTACCCTGATGTCGAAGTATATTGCGGGAGTTCAGCCCGGCAATGAAGGCTTTTCAGAAGTACTGATAAAACCCCAAATGGGCGACCTTGAGCTTATTGAATGCACTGTTCCACACCGGATGGGCCTAATTGCAGTTAAGTTGAAAAAGTCAGGGAATGGCAAGTTTAATGCAGAAATCACTTTACCTCCGGGGATGAAGGGCGAATTGCACTGGGGAGGGAAGAAATCAGCATTAAAGGAAGGTCTTCAGAAAATTAAGATTTAGGTTGAAATTTAACAAACTTAAAAGATGGTCAGATTAATCGCATTATTGGTGTTTTCTGGAATTGCAATGTCATGCAGCAAACCCGTCAACGAAATAAGCTTTGCAGGCAAATGGGATTTATGTATTGATTCAATCAACGATCCTCATCGGGTTGTTCCTGAATCACTCAGTTTTGACCTGTCGATCAACCTCCCCTCAACCCTCGATGAAGCAGGTATCGGAACGTCTGTGAAGGTTGAACCTGTCATGGAGCGGAAAACGATGTTGCACCTGCAAAGGAAGGTTTCTTATATAGGACCAGCCTATTACAGGAAGGAAGTGTCGATACCCAAAAGCTGGGCAGGCAAACACATCAGCTTAATACTGGAGCGGGTACTCTGGGAATCGGTGGTGTGGATCGACGGTAAAAAGCTTGATAATAATTATAGCCTGTCTACACCGCATTATTATGACCATTCCACCAGTCTCACCCCGGGAAAGCATACGATAACGGTCTGCATCGACAACTCGCGGAAGTTTTTGCTTAACCAAAGCGACATGGCTCACGCTTATACCGAGGAAACACAGATTAAGTGGAATGGGATTCTTGGAGAAATATCCCTGAATGCTAGCAATCCGACCCGCATTTCCGGAATGGAACTTTATCCCGATTATGCTGGCAGAAGCCTAAGAGGCAAAGTGAAATCGGCCTTTACCGGCGAGGATTCCCACTTCCTTGCCATACAAGTATTGGATGAGAGGCAGAACCTTGTAGACACTTCCACAATCAGTGTTACAGGTGGCAATACCGATTTCCGGCTTTCTTTTTCAGGGGATATTAGTCCGTGGGATGAGTTTAATCCTTCCTTATACAAAGTTATTGTATCTCTGTCCGACAAGAACGGACTCGTTTTGGATGTCCGGACAGAACAATTTGGATTTCGCGATCTTGAATCGAGGGACAGGAATCTCTATCTGAATGGGATGCAGCTGTATCTTCGGGGCACTCTTGAGTGCAGCATTTTCCCTCTCACGGGGCACCCTCCGCTGGATGAGGAAGGCTGGAAAAAGGTATACACTGCTGCCAGGGAGTATGGGCTCAATCACCTTAGATTTCATTCCTGGTGTCCGCCAAAAGCCGCATTCGTCACGGCAGACAAGATGGGAATGTACCTCCAGGTTGAACTTCCGAACTGGAGTCTGGATTTTGGAGCCGATATGGCTATGGTCGACTTCATGAATGACGAGGCCGATAGGATTATAACCGAATACGGAGGCCATCCTTCCTTTATGCTGATGTCGATGGGTAACGAACTGGAGGGTAATTTCGATCTTCTTACCGGACTGGTAGCAAGGCTTAAAAACAGCGATCCCCGGCATTTATATACCACCACCACCTATTCGTTTCAGAAAGGGCACGGGCTGTATCCCGAGACTGTTGATGATTTCTATATTACCCAAAACACCGAAAAGGGATGGGCAAGGGGGCAAGGTGTTTTCGATCAACTTTTTCCGGACTTTAAAACCGATTACACCAATGCAATCGACCACATTGAAATCCCGGTTATCTCCCACGAAATAGGACAGTACTCGGTATACCCCGATATGAATGAGATTGAAAAATATACCGGTGTCTTATCCCCTGTAAACTTCATAGCGGTAAAGAATGATTTGGAAAGAAAAGGTTTATCGGGTTTAGCGGATAAATACACTGCAGCCTCGGGGAAATTTGCCACTTTGCTTTACAAGGAGGAGATTGAGAGAGCTGTGAAGACTCCGGGTTTAAGTGGCTTCCAGTTGCTGGACCTGCACGATTTCCCCGGACAGGGAACGGCATTGGTAGGGGTTTTAAACGCATTCTGGGAATCCAAAGGATTTGTGAGCGGTGAGGAATGGCGGATGTTTTGCTCCGAGATGGTCCCTCTGCTGTGGTTTGAAAAAGCGGTTTATACAAGCAATGAGGTTTTTACCGGAGAGTTCGGCCTTGCCAACTATTATATGAACATGAACAACATCAGTATGAAATGGAGGATTTTGGGCGAGGATGAAAAGATTTTTCATGAAGATTCGGCCAGGGTTGAACAAACCGTAAAGGGGGTTACCTCCAAGCTTGGCAATTTCAGCATTCCTCTTAAGGAACTGCCTGCTCCGGCTAAATATACCGTTGAGTTGTCACTGGAAGGCACTGCATATAAAAACCAATGGAGCATATGGGTTTATCCGCAGGATATAAAAATGCCCGAAACTGATATTATCGTCACAAGTTTGTTAACCGATGCAATAAAATCGCTTGAGCAGGGGAAAAAGGTTCTGTTTACTCCTGATCTTCAGGTTATCGGGGGGATAACGGGAAAATTCGTACCTGTTTTCTGGAGTCCGGTGCATTTTCCCGATCAGCCGGGCACGATGGGTTTGCTTATGGATCCTGAGCACCCGGCTTTCAATAGTTTCCCTACCGATTTTCATTCCAACTGGCAATGGTGGGATTTGTGCAAGAATTCAAAAACGCTCAACCTGGATAGTCTTTCCGTGGATCCAATCGTTACCGTAATCGACAACTTCTTTAAGAATCGTAAACTGGGGAATGTTTTTGAGGCGAAGGTTGGAAACGGGAAACTTGTTTTTTCATCGATCGATCTGCATTCCGATCTCGCTAACAGACCGGTTGCCAGGCAACTAAAACATAGCTTGCTTGAATATATGAACAGCAGTAATTTTGATCCTGAGCATGATATAACATTAGATGAAGTTATATCGATTTTTTCAGATATAAGTAAGGATGATAAAAAAGTCAAATATTAATCATGGGATGGAAATCTTTCTGGCAGAGACAATTCTTATCGTTTAACAGGGATTTGCAGCCTGGGTTACAAATGACATGGGAGCCACTGAAGGGCCTGGATTTAACTTAATAGTTGTAACGAATAGCTGGCTCAAACTTTGAGAACCGCACCGTTGGCAGGTTTTACCATGTATTTCTTCGGACTTATACCAAACTGTTTTTTAAACGATTTGCTGAAATAGCTCAGATCGTTAAAACCACTGGCATAAGCGGCTTCTGAAACGTTTACTCCTTCTTTCACCATCATATTTGCAGCAGATTGCAGGCGGATGTACCGGATAAATTCAACCGGGGGCATATTAGTCAGGCTCACGATTTTGCGGTATAGGCTTGAGGTACTCATCCCGATTTCCTTGCTGAGAGCCAGAACATTTAATTCTGTGTTCAGCAGCTTTAACTCGATAATAGCCTTGATGTTTTCGATGAACTTAGCATCCAGCTCGGAATATTCATTCTCCAGGGCAGCGGGCATTCCTCCGAATGAGTACTTCTTTATGATTTTGTCGCGTTGCGCCAACAGAGACTCTACCCTGGTGTACAAGGTCCTTACATCAACAGGTTTGGCAATGTATGATTCGGCATTGGCCATATAACTTTCATAACGGGTTTCCTCATCGATTTTTGCAGTCAGGAGGATTACAATTATATGGCTCGTTTCGATATTGTTTTTTATTTTTTTGCAGAGTTCAATGCCATTCATAACAGGCATCATCATGTCGGTAATTACCAGATCGGGTTGTCTGTTAAGACAAATTTCATATCCTTTTTCGCCATTGTTGGCTTCAAGGGTATGATAATAATTCGATAGGTGTTTGTTAAGGAGTTTTCTGAAATCCGAATTGTCTTCAACAATCAGGATTGTTTTCTTTCCGTCAGGGTCGGTTTTCCCGGTTATTTCTTCTTCAACGGGAAGAAGTGAGTCGTCGTGATCGATAATGAAATTCCTCGACTGGTAATTTATTTCCTCGTATTTTATTTCATCTGCGTTATAGGCATCTGTACTTACCGGGATATGTACGGAAAATTTCGCGCCCAGGCTTGTTTCATTTTGAACCGTAATAAAGCCTTTGTGGTTTTCCACCAGGTTTTTTGCTAATGCAAGCCCGATTCCAGCTCCAAAAGTTTTACCGGTTACCGATTTAACCTGATAAAAGCGCTCAAAAACCTGATCCAGTTTTTCAGGTTCTATGCCTTTCCCCGAATCAATCACATCCAATCGTAGCCAGTTGATATTATCCTTATTATACAATTGGTAGTTGATAATAATTTTTCCGTTGTCTGGGGTGTATCGCAATGCATTAGATAAAAGATTGCAAACAATCTTGTCCATTTTGTCAGGATCAAAATAGATGGTCTGATTTCCCTTTCCTCCAACACTAACTGAGATATTCTTCTTTTCAGCCAAAGGCTTCAGGTTAATGCAAATCTGTTCAATAAACGTATCGATTCTTCCCGACGAAACAATGGGCATCATATTACCGCTTTCCATTTTCCTGAAATCGAGAAGCTGTGAAATAAGATGCATGATACGGTTTACGTTGCGCTGCATAATCTGCAGACGCTCGTTATCAAGCACCATTTTGTTTATAAGGTCTTCAACGGAAAAGGAAAGTACCGACAAAGGGGTAAGCAATTCGTGCGAAATGTTCGTGAAGAATCTGAATTTGAACTGATTGATATTCTCATCCTTTTTTCTTTCAATTTTCTCAATCTCGTATGCCTGCTTGATTTTGATATTGTTAATAAGGAAGTAATATATTGTGATAAGAATGGTGATTATAATCAATGTATATATTAAAATTGCCCACCAAGATTTTGCCGGATGAGGCCTTACCCTGACTTTTAATGTCAACGGGATTTCATTCCATATATCGCTGTTGTTTGCAGCTTTTAAACTGAGGGTATAAGTTCCGGGTGGAATATGCGAGTAGTTTAACATCCGGCCTTCGGAATTTGTTCTTTTCCATCCAGCATCCATCCCTTCCAGCATATAGGCATATTTATTTTTGCCAGGTTGTGAGTACGAAAGTGCAGCAAATTCAATGTTGATATTATTCTGATTATAACTAAGGTCAAGGCCATTTGCAATAGCATCATATACATTCACCTTTTCGTTTCCAATCCAGATTCCGGTGATTACTATCGGAGGGATATAGGTATTACCGGATAATTCAGCCGGATTGATAACGTTAAACCCATAATATCCACCAACGAAAATCCTTCCATCGGGTGATTTAAATGATGCGCCGTCGATGAAGACATTGCCGTTCAGGCCATCTTCGGTGGTGAATGTTTCAACCTGGTATTCTCCCGTCTTCCCCGACCGGAACCTTACTAGCCCGTTGCTTGTTGTCAGCCATAAATTATCAGCCTCTTCTATAATATCGAATACGGCATCTCCGCCAATTCCTTCGTCTTTTGCAAAATGAGTGAAAGTTTCATCCTTGCTGTTAAATAAAGCAAGTCCGGCGGTACCGGTTCCTATCCATAAGCGTTTATGCTTATCTTCGGTTATCGAATAAACAATGTTACTTTTAATGGAGCCGGGGTTATCCCTTTCAGGAAAATAATGCTTAAATTTTAAAGGATAATTATTCCCGGTTGTATTTCTGGCCACATTCAATGCACCGCCGAGTGTGCCAACCCATAAGTTTGATTCAGAATCTTCGAATATGGCGCTGATATATTCTCCTGAAAGTGAACCGGGATTACCTTCAACAGGCAAATACCTGTTAATCTTATAGGTGCCGTATTTAGCAGTATTAAACTCAAAAAGTCCTTTGTTTGAACCAACCCACATATTTTGAAACTTGTCTTCACAGATAACATTAATAGCCCTGTTTTGGGCACCGGTTACAGAATCATAACTGAGGAAATTTTCCGTCTGCCCGGTTTTTGCCGAAATAATATATAATCCTTTATACCTGGTTCCAATCCACAGGTTTTTATCCTTATCCAGGTGAAAACATGTGGCGGCATTTATATTTTCAAGATCTTCATCTATTTTTTTGAATTTGGGCAGGTATGTGCACGGAATGAACTTGTTTTCCGAAAGTATATATTTTCCCAAACCCAAACCCTGAACTCCTATCAGAAGCGATGAATCGGAATCGATGAAAAATGATCGTATAGATTGTGTTTCTCCGGAGCTGATAATTTCGGGAATTTTATAAGCATCAATGTTTCGAAGGCCTGGGTCAAATTTATTCAGGCCTCCGCCGCTTGTTGCAAGCCATATACTACCTGAACGGTCCTGCAGGATTGAAAATATATCGTTTTGCGAAATTTTAGAGGGACTATTGCCGCTCTGTATGAGCTGAACCTCTGGCTTTTCTGACTCATTATTCCTGATAATGTTTAATCCGTAAGGAGTTCCTGCCCAGATAGAACCCTCCCTATCCTGATAAAGGCAATAAATGATGTTACTTGAAAGAGTAAACGGACTTTTCGCATTTTTCGAATAATATTGCAACACCTCAACCGACAGGTAATTATTTAAATGTACTTTAAACAATCCCCCTTCCCACGTGCCAAGCCAATAGTTACCCTGCCGGTCTTCAAGTATTTTTACAACACGGTGTATATAATCGCTCATTCCGGGTACTTTAGGGATCAGGATTTGGGTAAAATCATCCATTCGTTCATCGTAAACATAAAAACCATTTCCCCAGCTACCAACCAGTATTTTCCCATTCCTGTCTTCGTAAACATAGGAAATCTGCCCTGTGGGATTAGTTTTACCAGGGCGTTTAGCTTTTGAAAACGTAATCATTTTCCCTTTATCAGGGTAGTAGAGGTTCAAACCACCCAACGAAGATATCCAGATACGTCCTTTTGAATCGCAGAGCAGGTGGTTTATATTATTACTCAGGATGACCAGCCCCTCAGGAGAGTTCTGATCGATAATTGTAACTGTCTGTGTCAGCTTATTAAAGATATTGATACCCGAATGATCAGTCCCGAACCATAAATCGCCTTTTTTATCCTCGGCAATGCTATTGAAATCAACCGAATTAAAGCTTTTATCTTTCGAAAACTCAGGTTTGTAGATGCTTGTTTTATATCCATCAAAACGATTAATACCATTATCGGTGGCAATCCACAGGTAACCCTCACGATCCTGCAACATTGCTTTCAGATTATCGGAGGATAAACCTGAGTTTATATTGAACCTTTGGAAAATGTGAGTTTCTCCTTCCCCGGTACCAGCATGTATTCCTGCCTCCAGGGAAAAAATCCAGGCAGCAGTAAGGATGATTTTCCTTAAACTAATTAGTCGGGAGAATTTTTTCAACATGGTCTTACGGTAAGGCATCTGTCAACCAGCTTCCAAAGATAATAATTCTTTCACATCTTCTATTTTAATGACAGGAGGTTCGTTGTGAAGTAAAAATTCAGTACAAACCTGTTTAATTTCACATACTTGATATTACTTATACAATTGTAGTACTTTTATTACTATTCATAAATCCTTTAACAATTCTTAAATCTGATTGAATTAACCTAAAAATTGAACAATTAGTTCTACCTTAACTATACGTATGCATATAACTTTGCATTAAAGAAATCATAATTTCATCCAATAATCATTAACTACTAACTTAAAATTAAAGAGCATGAAAAAATTTACATTTTTGTTAGGGCTTTTATTGCCATTTGCCCTGTTCGCTCAAACGCTTCCCAAAGGAATGGTTAACCTGACCGGGGCGGAAGTAACCACCACAATTGATTCCAAGGGAAATACGGCCAAGAAGAATATGGTTGTACTTGGCAGCAAGATTTTCTTTACTGCTTCCGATGCTGTCAATGGTGAAGAACTATGGGTAACCAATGGAACTGTAGCTGGTACCAAGATGGTTAAAGACATCAATGCCGGTTCTGATGGCAGCGATCCACGCTACCTTTGTGCCGTTGGTGACATGGTTTATTTTTCAGCTACCACGCCTGATTATGGGGCTGAACTCTGGAAGTCGGATGGTACCGAAGGAGGTACTATGCTTGCAGCCGATATTTATGTTGGTTCTGAAGGATCGAATCCGATGAATCTGACAGCCATGGGAGCTGATAAAAGTCTGGTAGTTTTTGCAGCAGCGGATGAAAACTCTGTGCTTGACAGTAAATCCTGGTTATACCTGTTTGATTCAAATACCGATAAGCTTAAGTTGCTTGGCAAGGAACAACCTCTTCTATCTGGCGACTCTTATTATGGGTTTCTGATTCCGTTCAAGGATACAAAGGTTTTCTTTGCTGCAAAATCCGATATGTACGGCACTGAACTTTTTATGGCAGATACATCTTCCATGAGCATGCATCTTGTAAAAGACATTATGGACACTCCTGCTCCCGACAAACCTGTCGGTTACACCATTGGTGGTAATCTGCAATGGATTTCCAACTTTAAAGATTCCCTGATCGTATTCCGCCAGACAACACCCACCAGCTATTCTTCTACTCCTGGTGATTATACCAATAACCTTGGGGAGGAGATATGGTTTACTGATGGCACAACCACCACTTTTCTGGGTGACCTAAACCCAACCAAAGGAGCTGATGGGGTAGGTAACGGAACACAGTTTGCCTGGACGATTACTTATAATAATACGTTTTATTTCAGGGCCGATGATGGTTCAGGTACCAATGTTGAAATGTATACAACCAATTTCAACGGACTCGCCGGAACAAGCCTTGTAAAAGATATTAACCCGGGAGCTAACCCAAGTTGGACGCAATGGTGGGCAGAATATAAAGGTGCTTTGCTTTTTATGGGTGATGACGGCGGCAATCCAGCTGGTGCAGATCTTCAGTATATGACACCTACTGATGATCCAAGCCTTTTCTATGATGTGGTTCCCGGGACAGGCAGTTCCTGGCTCGAACAGTGCACGACTGTTAAGACCGAGGCTGGTAAAGATACGCTCTTGTACTTTGTAGCTCCTTATAATGATAAAGAATTATGGGTTGTTACCGGCCTTGATAAGAAAGCTGCTCCTATTGGCGATATGGGTCCGGGAAGTACTAATCCTTTTGATCTTACAGGGCTGAACTCAGCATTATATTTTAGCACCGGTACTTACCAATCCTTGTTCAAATATGAATATACTCCGGTATTTACTATTTCGTCTAACCTTATTTCTACCTTAGATGAATCCAAATCCGATACCGCTACTTTCCGCCTGAAATTTATAAACCCCGAAGGTATAAGCGAAGATGCACCCTGGGTAAACTTTTCAATCGCTGGTGACTGGAAAGTTTCATTAGGAGGTGATGATCCTTTTGGGAATACAAAACGTTTGTACAAATCAGCATTACAACCTGATATGGATACCATAATAAGGGTACTTGTAGGTAGCCTTGATAAGGAAGCCTGGAGCCAGAACCTGACTGTATATTGTTCCTATCTGGGAACTGATGATGTGGTTGATACTATCAAAGTTACTGCAGCCTGGAAAACAGAACCTGATTTTAAGAATACTGTACTTTTCTATACCCGTATCGGCGATTTCAGCCCAACAACGCTTGACCCTACCTACGAAGCGCTTGGCAGCATGCAGTCAAGTACAGACCAATTATATGGTAAAGATGTTTTACCTGATGGGTCAGAAGTGACATGGGGAAAGACAGGAGATCTCGGAGGCAGTTGCTGGTGGGATGCTGACAGGTTTACAGAATTCCTCTGGTTAAATACGGTTCCCTCAAACCATCTGATGTACAGCTATCCGCTCGAAACCGGCAAGTATCATATCCGCTTTGTAATAACTAGTTCGCAATGGGTACAAAGCAGGCCTTTAACTTTCTCCTATCCGGGTTATTCAGCTCCAATGGATATCCAGGACCAGACAATTATTATTGATAAGAATATTGACTATACCAAAGGCACAGATTCTACCTTTAACATTACCTGGACTTCAACAAATGATGCAGTTGGACTTGTAGTAGGTGGATTTATGAAAATCGGATATGCTAACGAGTTTGTTTCTGTCAAACCAAATATGACTTCAGATCAATCATTCTCTGTTTATCCAAATCCTTCCAACGGAATGGTTCACCTTCGTGCAAACGGAACAAACATAATTGCCAATTATGAAATTTATGACCTCGCAGGGAAACCGATTCAAACAGGAATTGTTAAAGACGTCGACAATGTTATCGGACTGAACAACTTATCTAAAGGCTTGTATTTCATAAAAATACATAAAGCTACAGGAGTTGAAACACACAAATTAATCATTCAGAAATAATCATTTTTATAACATACCAGGGAAGGCATTGACTTCCCTGGTATGTTTTATATTCCTTTTAAGTTAAGAGTCAATTCTTATTTGTTAACGGCTGCTCTTATGAAGAAAATAAACACACTAATTGTTCCCTTCCTTTTCCTTTTATCGGGCATTTTACATGCTTCGTCAGTGTCAAATAAAGCAGTAAATGGAGTAGGGAATACATACGAAGGAATCAAGATAACGGGAATAGTGACTGATTCTCAAACCGGTGAATCCATTATTGGTGTAAACATTGTATTAAAGAATACAACTTTTGGCACAATTACAGACATCGAAGGTAAATATACGATTACGGTCCCTGATAAAAATACTACCCTCGTTTTCTCTTCTATAGGCTATGAGCCACAGGAAATCATTGTTGGGGATCAAATTGTCATAAATGTGTCACTACTCATCAAGGCCCAAGAACTCGAGCAGTTGATTGTGGTGGGCTACGGCGTGCAAAAAAAAGTTGACCTTACCGGAGCAGTCTCCTCGGTTGATACAAAAAATTTAAATCTCATGCCTGTTCAATCCGTTGCACAGACTCTTCAAGGGAAAACCTCCGGGGTTCAGGTCATCCAAAACTCAGGCTCACCAGGTTCGTCCACTTCGGTTAACATACGTGGAATGGGAACCATCAATAATTCGCAGCCGTTATACGTTGTTGATGGAATGCCGCTCGAAGATATCCGCTTTCTGAGTGTGGATGATATTAAAGATATCAGCATATTAAAGGACGCAGCTTCCTGCGCCATTTATGGTTCCAGGGGGGCAAATGGTGTGATCCTCATCAATTCCAAGCGGGGGGATTCGGGAGCAGTTAAAGTAGACTTTACTTCCAGCTTCAGTATTCATAAATTCTGGAATACTTATCAGCTTATGGATACTACCGAATGGCTTGATACCAGGGCATTATACTATAAAGGGACTCCATATGAAGACTACACAAAACAGTTCACCACCAAATATGCAGTAAACGATTGGTTTAATGAAGTTTCCAATGACTATGGAACCAATCAGAAGTACAACCTCTCTATTTCAGGGGGGAGTGATAAAACAAAATACCTGATCAGCATAACAAACAGCGCTGATGAGGGAATCATGCAAAAAGCATCGTTTCGACAAACTAATTTCAGGTTGAACCTTGATAATCACCTTACTCCTAAACTCACCCTTCAAACCAATTTTAATTTCGCAAATTCCATACGGAAGCCAATTTTCGAAGGAAAGGATAATGTATTTCAGCAAATAATCCGGCAACCTCCTGTCGACAGGATATATGAAGCCCTTTATGATAATCCAAGCAAACCCGACAGCGTAGTACTCGGACCGTCTTACGTTTGGGGTTCCCTATATGCCAAGGTTAAGTCTATAGAAAACGAGGAAACTACCAACAACCTTACAGGGGGGCTAAACCTAACTTTTAAGCCTACAAAAACTCTTTCATTAACCTCACGGGCTAATATTTATGCCAATTACTGGGATGCTAGTTATTTCAATACATCATCTAAAAGTTATTTATTCCCATTCAGCAACAGCGACAAAAATGACATAG